>JAOUQB010000263.1 GCA_029879555.1 Nitrospirota bacterium
CCCTGGTCCCTTGGTCTTGTGGAATTGGAACGATCATGCTGCAGATAAGGCGAAGGCAGTATTAGAGTTAGCAGCTCAATTACCCGAAGTGCTCGTCATTCCCATGCCGGATTATCGCCCTAAGTACCCCAAGGTTGAACCGGAAGAAGTCATCAATCCGAATCATCCAAATCTGACGATATGGGGGAACAAGATTGAAGCCTGTATCTTTATCGGCGTCCATTGTCATTATGCCAATTTGACCCTCAAGATGATTCGAGCTGGAACTAACTGCTGGACTTCGGCTATTTGTGCGGAACAGGGCCATGAAGATGCTATGTTTACGGTAAGAGATTCTGATGCTGTGAAGATTCGAAGGGTCGTGGCCGTCTTTAAGCGTGTACGGGAAGAAATGGGAATTAAATTGCCAGAAAACGGAGAGAATGTGCGGTTTACTGGTCTACAGTCTAGAGTGCATGATGGGAAAACCCATACGAATCCTCTGGACTTCAGTCTTGCAAATCCGGTGGATGGAAATGCAGCGGCTTTTGGCCATAAACCAGAACAGATGCAAAGAGAATCATAAAGTTTTGTTAGAATTTTTTTATTTTAGGAATAGGGGGATAAAGCCATGAGTGAAGGTTTAGAAACAGAAGTCAAAACCAATCCCCAAGGTGATCCAATTACGAGTGCTCCAGAGGCAGCAAAGGCTGATAGCGGAAAAGGAAGAAAAGATCCCCATGGGGCTGCCAAAAGTCAGGTAGAAGTTTCTCCGGAATATATGTTTTTTGAGGCTCCTCGTGAAAGGGAATTTATTACGGGTAGTGAATGTGCCAAAGAAGCCGTGAGACGATCAAATGTCGATATGTCCGTAGCCTATCCCATTACCCCACAAAGTGAAACCTTGCAATTAATTGGGGTCTTGTATGGAGAAGGGTATGTAAAGGAATTCTATCGAGGCGAAGAAGAATATGGGGTCATGTCAGCCATTGCGGGAGCCTCACGCGCAGGAGTTCGAGCTTTTACAGCCACAGCTGGTCCTGGAACATTACGAGGCCTTGAGCCCATCGTCTCGTGGGCTGGCCACCGTCTTCCTGCTGTTTGTATGTTTACATGCCGAGTCGTGAATGCTCCGCTGGCTATTCAACCGGATAATATTGAAATTGCCTATCTTTTAAACAGTGGCATGTTGGTCTTCCATGCGGAAAATCAACAGGACTTGTTTGATTTTATTATGAAGGGCTTTATTATCAGCGAAAAAAATGATGTGACGTTGCCGGTCGGTGTCTGCTGTGATGGTTTTTTTGTGACGCATGCTCGAGGATATTGTTCGATGCCTGATAAGGGGTTTAAGTTACCAGCTCGGGATCCTTATCGAGGATCTGTGCCAGTGTTAGATGCTGAGAATCCTCCAGCTCGATTGTCTCGTGATGCCCCGGTCCAAAAATCTAATTTTATGGCCTACAACATTCACGCAGTGTGGCAGCAGGAAGTCTGGGCTGGTGTCGAGCGGTCAAGGAAATATATTGAGCAATATATGGATGGATTATTAGAAGCGCAGGATGTGGAAGATGCCGATGTGCTCTTAATTGCGTCGGGAAGTGCAGCGGCGCAATCCCGGGAGGCCGTGCGCCAATGTAAGGAAAGAGGCATTAAGGCAGGATTGATCAAGATTCGTTCCTTGCGACCGTTCCCAACAAACGAACTGAGAAAACTTTGTGGAAAAGCCAAGCTTATTGTCATTCCTGAGTTTAATTATGTCGGATGGTTGGCTAAAGACGTTGCGACAGCTATTTATGGGTACTCTAAGGCGAAGATTGTAGCTGGGCCACATGTCTATGGTGGGATGTCTATGCCAGTTGAAATGATTACGGATGAAGTGGAATGTGGCCTGACTGGGAAAAAATCAAATACCGTACCACCTTCAGCAATTATGGGAGCGGTAGATCCAGCGGCCGTGGCAGAATTTATGAAAAGCATTTAACTCAATTGTTCGCTAATTGAGGAATTTTATAAGCCCGTCCCAAATTACCTTGGGGCGGGCTTTTCTGTATCTTCTGTAAGCCCATATCCAATGCCTTCGGTCAAAACAAGACGAATTCTCGTAACCAATGATGATGGCATTAATGCGCCAGGCATACGTGCCCTTGCCAAGGTGATGACAATGTTGGGCGAAGTGTGGGTCGTTGCTCCAGAAAAAACACAGAATGCAGTGGGCCGAGCGATGACCCTCCACAAACCATTACGTCTTCGGAAAATTCGGCCTCGATGGTACGCCGTCAATGGCACGCCAGCGGATTGTGTCACCTTAGCGGTTTGCAATCTCCTTGAAACAACGCTGCCCACCCTGGTGGTCTCCGGAATCAATAAGGGTTGGAATTTAGGGGATGACGTTACAAATTCAGGGACGGTTGCCGGTGCTTTAGAAGGGATGCTCCATGGCATTCCGTCTATGGCGATATCCTTAGAAGATTGTCCCAGAGCCTCTTATACTATTGCGGCTCACTATGCGGGACAACTGGCGAAACGAATTCTGCAATCTGGGTTACCGGAAGAGACGATTCTCAATGTAAATGTCCCTGGTTCAAAAAAAGAAGTTATTGCCGGCATACAGTTCACCAGTTTGAGCCAACGTCGTTATCATAACCCGGTGGTGGAAAAAATAGATCCCAGAGGAGGGTCTTATTTCTGGATCGCTGGGGAACGACAATCGTGGGCTCGCAAAAAACCATCCGACCATGATGCGGTAGAAAAAAATATGGTTTCCGTTACACCTCTGCATTTAGATTTAACCGATTATGAGGCTCTCAATTCATTGAAGAGCTGGGGGAAAAGGCTTTCTCAAAAAAGGACAACGTCTGTGACGCCTGATCAAAAAAGAATGAAAAACAGAAGTGTATGAATATTTTATAGTCTTCTTTAGGCGTTCATCTCTTTAAATTCCCTATCCAAACTCATGGGTTTGTTTAAACAATTATATGACTGGATGTTATCTTGGGCCGATTCGCCTTACGGGGTTCCCGTCCTTTTTGGCTTGGCCCTAGCGGAATCTTCATTTTTCCCTCTCCCGCCAGATGTGTTGTTAATTGCCTTAACGCTAGGCAATCCTGCAAATGCCTGGTGGTATGCGACGGTGGCCACCGTCGGGTCAGTTCTGGGAGGGGCATTGGGCTATGGCATGGGTTGGTATGGGGGACGCCCGGTATTGAAAAAGTGTATGGGGCAAGATCGTCTGGAGCTTGTGCACCAGTATTTCCAACGGTATGAAGGCTGGGCGATTCTTATTGCTGGATTCACCCCCATCCCTTATAAAATATTCACAATTGGGGCCGGAGCCTTTTATGTAGATTTCAAAACCTTTATGCTGGCCTCGATCGTCAGCCGAGGCGGGCGTTTTTTCCTGGTGGCGGGCGCCATTCAATTCTTCGGCCCGTGGATGAAAGACCTCATCGAAAAGTATTTCAACATTTTCTCCATCGTGTTTATCGTGTTATTAATCCTAGGTTTTTGGGTAGTGAAACATCAGGGGCAAAAACTTGTACAAAAGACCTCTTCCCGAGAGCTCTAACCCATGCCGATAGTTCTTTACAACACCAAGACCAAAAAAAAGGAGCCATTTGTTCCCTTGATTCCCGGACAAGTGAGCATGTATGTCTGCGGCGTGACGGTCTACGATGATTGCCATCTTGGCCATGCTCGGAGTGCACTAACGTTCGACATGATCAGGCGCTATTTGGAATTTGCTGGCTACCAAGTGAAATATGTGAGAAATTTTACTGACATCGATGACAAAATCTTAACTCGTGCCAAGCAAGAAGATGTTCCCTGGCATGAAATCAGCGAACGGTATATTCAGAATTTTTACCGAGACATGGACGCCTTGGGTATGACCAGACCCTCAGCGGAACCTCGAGCCACTGAACATATAGAGGATATTCTCCATATGGTCGAAGGTCTGGTCAGCAAAGGCATGGCTTATCCGATAGAAGGGGATGTCTATTTTTCCGTGAAGAAATTTGCCCCCTATGGCCAACTATCCGGAAAGAAGTTGGAAGAACTCCAGGCTGGTGCCAGGATTGAGGTTGATACCCGGAAACAAGACCCCATGGACTTTGCCTTATGGAAAACCGCAAAGCCTGGTGAGCCAGGTTGGGATAGCCCTTGGGGAAAAGGCCGTCCGGGGTGGCATATCGAATGCTCGGCAATGTCAGTGGCCGAGTTAGGTCCGACGTTTGACATTCATGGTGGGGGAAAGGATCTAATTTTCCCGCATCATGAAAATGAGATTGCCCAATCCTGTGCCTATACCGGCAAAGAGTTTGCGCGCTATTGGGTGCATAACGGGTTTGTGACTGTCGACAAAGAAAAAATGTCTAAGTCGCTTGGCAATTTTTTCACAATCAGAGAAATTATAGACAAGTCTCCAGTATCCGATTCGGAAGCCATAACTGGCGAATGTCTTCGGTACTATCTGTTGTCCACCCATTATAGAAGTGATCTAAATTGG
>JAOUQB010000264.1 GCA_029879555.1 Nitrospirota bacterium
CGTTTTCTGGTTGGGGATGCACTTCCATAAAAAACCCATCACAACCGACGGCTGCTGCTGCCCTGGCTAACGGAGCCACAAATTCTCGTTGGCCCGAGGAACAGGTTCCTCCCCCACCCGGTAATTGCACGCTATGCGTGGCATCAAAAATCACGGGATAGCCCAAGGCCCGCATCACCGGCAGGGAGCGCATGTCCACAACCAGGTTTTGATAGCCGAAGCTGGCGCCGCGTTCGGTTAAGCAAATATTCTTTGTCCCCGCCTCTTCAAGCTTATTGACTACGTTACGCATATCCCATGGGGATAAAAATTGTCCCTTTTTGACATTGACAACACATCCAGATTTAGCTGCGGCACAGAGTAAGTCTGTTTGCCGACAGAGAAAGGCTGGAATTTGCAAAATATCGACGACTTCAGCAACTGCTCCGACATCCTGAACTTCATGAATATCCGTCAGCACCGGGACGCCAACCTCTTCTTTCACCCTTCGAAGAATTTTCAATCCAGGCTCGAGTCCTAAGCCGCGAAAGGACGAGATCGATGTTCGGTTGGCCTTATCATACGACGCCTTGAAGATGTAGGGAATATGGAGTTCTTGGGCAATTTTGGCGATGGCTGTGGCGGTTTCCAGAACGATTGTTTCACTTTCAATCACACAAGGACCGGCAATGAGGATATGCGGAGCATCCCCCCCCACTCGCCATGGGCCGATCTGTACTTCAGTTGGTGGAGTCATCAGTAATCCGGCCTGCTACGTACCGAATTTTCGTTGAAGCGCAGCCCCAATAAAGGCTGTAAATAAGGGATGCGGGGAGCAGAGCCGAGAGTGAAATTCCGGGTGAAATTGTGTGCCGACGAACCAGGGATGCCCCTGTAATTCGATTATTTCGACCAGTTTCCCATCTGGTGATGTTCCGCTAATGATGAGGCCTTTGGACGTTAATTCCTCGCGGTACTCATTGTTAAATTCAAACCGATGGCGATGACGTTCTTGGATTTCTGCTTGATCGTAAGCAGCTGATGCCAAAGTCCCTGGAACCAGCTTGCAAGGGAAAGCGCCCAATCTCATGGTGCCGCCTTTATCTTGAATCGATCGCTGTTCAGGCAATAAATCAATGACCGCATGAGGCGTTTCGGCATGAAATTCTGCACTATTGGCTTTGTCGAGGCCAGCAAGATTCCGCGCAATTTCAATCACTGCACATTGCATGCCCAGACAAATCCCTAAAAAGGGAATATTTTTTTCTCGCACATGTCTGATGGTTTCTACTTTGCCTTCAATCCCTCGAATGCCAAACCCTCCAGGAATCAAGACGCCATCCACATCGGCGAGGAGTCGCTCTGTCCCATTTTTTTCAATTTCTCCGGATTCTACCCATTGAATCTTGATGCTCGTTTCATCCCGCAAGCCGCCATGGACCAAAGCCTCTGATAAACTTTTGTAGCATTCGCGAGATTCGACATACTTGCCCACCAACGCAATCGTGACTTCGTGGCGAGGACGCTTAATTTTCTGGACTAATTCATCCCAATCACGAAGATTGGGCGGGCCGGTTTCTAATCGCAGGAGACGAACAATCAATTCATCCAGACCTTCTTTTCGCAAATCAATCGGCACTTCATAAATCGATTCCACGTCCTTTGCCGTAATGACGGAATCTTTCTCCACATTGCAAAACAACGCCATTTTGTCCTTCACATTCGGTGGAAGATACCTGTCCGTTCGACAGAGGAGGATATTGGGTTGAATCCCAATTTCTCGTAATTTATTGACGGAATGCTGCGTGGGTTTGGTTTTGAGTTCTCCTGCCGTCGGGATGTAGGGCACGAGGGTCAGATGGATATAAAGAACGTTTTCACGACCGACATCATAGGGCATTTGGCGAATGGCCTCTAAAAACGGGAGACTTTCTATGTCACCGACAGTGCCACCAATTTCGACAATGACGACATCGACATCATGTGCGACGCTCATAATTCTTTCTTTTATGGCATCAGTAATATGGGGAACGACTTGCACTGTGGCGCCAAGATATTCTCCTCGGCGTTCTTTTTGAATCACCGATTCATAGATCCGTCCTGTCGTACAATTATTTTCACGGCTTAATTGTACAGTGGTAAACCGTTCGTAATGCCCGAGATCCAAATCTGTTTCAGCTCCATCATCCGTCACATAGACTTCTCCATGTTGATAGGGATTCATGGTGCCTGGATCCACGTTGATATAGGGATCGAGCTTTAAAAAGGTGATCGTCATCCCCCGACTTTCCAATAAATGCCCAATGGCTGCCGATGACAGCCCCTTCCCCAGGGATGAGACAACCCCACCTGTGATGAAGATAAATTTACTCATAGTTCGGACATTGAATGGTATTGGTCATAACAAACGTGGAAGACCCCTGACTTCACCATATTTTTCTCCCTCATTTCAAGTCTCAGCATCCGACCGGCGGAGACACGTTATGACATGGTCTGTTTTGCCAAGAGAACAGATTCGGCAATGGCCAAATCCTCCGGCGTATCGATTCGGAGGGACTCATGCCTCGTCTCCCATACCCTGATTGGCAAACCATGCTCCAAGGCTCTCAGTTGCTCTAATTTTTCAGCCTCTTCCAGAAATCCGCTGGGCATTTCGCTGAATTGTTGTAACGCCTTTTTTGTAAATATATAGATTCCCAAATGAAGCCACGTGGCATCATTGATGCCGGCAGGAATCCCATCTCGCCAACAGGGCACCGGGCTGCGTGAAAAATAGAGAGCCTGGCCCTGAACGTCCGTGACAACTTTGACCATCGAAGGATTCTCTCTCTGATCTTCAGCCGAGAACTTTCGCTTTAATGTGCCTATTTCAGCCTTGGAAGCTAAAAATGGCTGAATTAGATCATTGAGTAAACCAGGATGAAGCAGGACTTCATCTGCCTGTAGATTCACCACCACATCATACGTCAATTGAGACGCCACGGCCGCCACCCGGTCCGTTCCCGTACGGCACGGCTTTGCCATGAGGCAGACTTCTCCGCCAAAATCTTTGACCGTGTTCAGGATCGTCTCGTGGTCAGTCACCACGATGATTTGTCCAACGTGCGGAACCTGGCTGACGGACTCATACACATGCTGAATTAAGGGTTTCCCTGCTATATTGGCCAACGGTTTACCAGGAAACCTGGATGAGCCCTGGCGGGCTGGAATACACACACTCACCATGGGGTCAAGAGTTGTCATGCATGATCACCTGTTGAAGTTGAGAGCGGGTGACCGTCGCGGTTCCCACCATGCCCACAACAATCCCTGCGGCGTGATTGGCCAGCATCGCTGCATCAGCGATCGAGGCTTTGGCACTCAAGGCTAAAGCCAGGGTACTGACGACCGTATCGCCGGCTCCGGTAACATCATAGACTTGACGGGCAACGGCAGGAATGGTCCACGACCGTCCCTGACGCTCAAAGATACTCATCCCTTCTTCTCCCCTTGTGACCACAACGGCTTGGCATTGTAACCGGTGTTGAAGCGTTTGACCGATCTGTTGGATCGAAATATCTTGAGTAGCCAGATACCCGGCACCTTGCTTGGCTTCGAGATAATTGGGCGTAATCACGGTCACGCCAGTATAGTACGGCATGTGCTCGACTTTCGGGTCAACAATAATGGGCACATCATAGTGATTAGCCAAGGTTCGAACCTGTGCCATGAGTGCTTCCGTAATGAGACCTTTGGCATAGTCTGAAATGACAATGCAGGACAAGTCGGCTATCCGCGTGGCGATATGTTTAACAATTTTTCGTTCAATAGCTTTTGAAACCTGATCGCGTTGTTCAACATCATATCGAACAATCTGTTGGTTATGGGCAATGACTCTGGTTTTTTTTATGGTCGGACGGCTGGGATCAACAAAGATTCCAGGAGAAGATTTGCTAGCCTGTCGAATTTCTTTCAGGATCTGTTTGCCATATGAATCATTTCCAATCACGCCGCAGAGTTCGACCTGCCCCCCTAGCGTGACGATATTATGATAGACATTGGCGGCTCCTCCCATTCGGTGGGACTCGGAATTGACATGCACAACCGGCACAGGTGCTTCGGGAGAGACGCGATTGACCGTCCCCCAAATATAATGATCAAGAATGAGATCCCCAAGGACTAAAATTTTGGTGTCAGAAAAGCGGCGAAGGTAGGTCTTCAGTTGTCGAGTGGGAATCGATGGAACCAGTGAAGTCGTTTTCATTCGAACGCACAAGGGAGAAAAAGAATGGCCGGGCAAGAACCCAGGCAAGGTTTATTCAATACTTTTCCCAATTCGATTCCAGCGGACCCAATCAGTCCAGGATCCTTGTCCGTTCCATGACCAGTAGACTAGGAAGGCGCGTCCTTTTATTTTATGCATTTTCACAAATCCCCAAAATCGACTATCCAAACTTTGATCGCGATTATCCCCCATGACGAAATAGGAGTCCGCTGGGACAGTGATCGGGCCAAAATTA
>JAOUQB010000265.1 GCA_029879555.1 Nitrospirota bacterium
TGCAATCCCTCTTCTTCCCCCAAAATATCCAGAGGCCCGAGCACCGAATTGGAAAGAAGTTGCCCGCGAATCAGGGCTTCGGCCTCTTGGTCCGCCAATGTCACGGGAGATCCATCCCCCTTCTGTTGCACCTCAAAATGCTGCCCACCAAAATAGGCTTGGATGGGGACCGCAGCAGCCTGGGCCGCTCTTACCGCCGTTTCCTGCAAACGCCCCAATTGATCCGTTGAAAGCTTTTTACTCACTGGCAAGCTCCTCTCGGAATTCGTCTCATCACCGTGAATAAGACCGAACCGCGCTGAATCGAGTAATCATCGACCTGAAAACCTTTCATCGATTGTATAAGATGCCTTTTCCTGTGGCCATTAGTTTTTTCTCACAATTATCATCGGCAGAAAGACCGCTCTCTGCTATAATGGTAATATCTGTACATAGCTACGTGACTCAATAGAATATGGCCATTAACTAAACATCAAGTGACCACGGCCCATGAATAATCAATCGATTCTTCCACAGAATACTCCACAAGAAACGACCACCAATTTGGATGATCCCAAGTTCTATCTGAATCGGGAACTGAGCTGGTTGGAATTCAACAAACGCGTACTGGAAGAGGCCGAAGATCCTGGCAATCCATTATTGGAGCGCATCAAATTTCTGGCCATATTCTTCAACAATCTTGATGAATTCTTTATGATTCGAATCTCCGGCCTCCGCGAGCAATTAACCAGCGGAGTCTTGGAAGCATCCTTGGATGGAACCAGCCCATCAGAACAACTGGGAAAAATTCGAGACGTCTTGCTCCAGAGTTTTGAGCGAGTCTTGTGCTGTTGGAAGGAGGTACTCTTGCCAGCCCTGGCAGAGACCGGCATCCAGATACTTTCCTATAAAAATGTCAAACCCAAGCAACGCTCGTTACTGCGTCAGTATTTTCGTAAAGAAATTTTTCCTGCCCTCACGCCGTTAGCGTTTGATCCCAGCCACCCCTTTCCGCATATCTCTAATTTGACTCTCAATCTCGCGGTGGTGGCGAAGGACCAGGAACGCGGAGAATGTTTCGCCCGCATCAAGGTACCAGCCCTTTTCCCTCGATTGGTCCGAATACCGGATGAACAGCAGGTAGCAGAGGATCAGCCTTTAGGGATTCAAAGCGAACAAGAATCCACTAATTTCATCTGGCTCGAAGATATCATCTCAGCCAATCTGGATCTGTTGTTTCCAGGAGTCACGGTCCAAGCCGCCTATTACTTCCGCATCACGCGCGATGCCGATTTTGAAATCGAAGAGGACGAAGCCGGAGACCTACTCGCCGCCATTGAGGAACAAATTGACCTAAGACAGTACGGGTCCGTTGTGCGGCTCGAACTTGATCCCCGGACACCAGACTTCATTAAAGATATTCTCGTCCGCAATCTTACATTAGCCCCCTATCAAGTCTATACCTACGACTTTCGTCTCGGTTTATCAAATCTCATGGAATTAGGGAACATTGAGCGGAATGACTTGAAATTCCCTCCCCTTCATCCGGCAGCATTAACGGAGCCGGTGTCAAAGGAATCCTTATTTGCACTCATCAAAAAGGAAGACATCCTTCTCCATCACCCCTATGACAGCTTTACCCCAGTGGTGGACTTCATTCGACAAGCGGCCTTAGATCCGAATGTCTTAGCAATCAAACAAACCCTCTATCGCGTGGGCTCCAACTCGCCAATTGTCGCCGCCTTAATGGAAGCGCGACAAAACGGCAAACAGGTGGCTGTCCTGCTAGAACTCAAAGCGAGATTTGATGAGGAAAATAATATTGAATGGGCAAGAAAATTAGAAGATGAAGGCGTCCACGTTGTCTACGGCGTTCTTGGACTCAAAACCCACGCAAAGGTCTGCATGGTGGTACGCCGTGAACCTGAGGGCATCTATCGCTACCTCCACCTCGGCACAGGCAATTACAATCCCATCACCAGTAAAATCTATACCGATTTCAGTTTTTTTACATGCGATAAGGTGATGGGCGAAGATGTGACCGATCTCTTTAACGCCCTCACGGGCTATTCCAAAAAAGACACCTACGCCAAATTGCTCGTAGCACCGGGAGGTATTCGTGAACAACTCATCGCACGAATCAACCGCGAAATTGATCGACAGCGGGAACACGGAGACGGCTCTCTCATCTTCAAAATGAACTCCATAGTAGACAAAGCCTGCATTCAAGCTCTGTATCGCGCCTCGCAAGCCGGCGTACAAATCGCGTTGCTCATACGAGGCATGTGTGGACTACGCCCTGGTGTGCCGGGTCTCAGTGAAACCATTACCGTCACCTCGCATGTCGGACGGTTCCTGGAACATTCCCGGTGTTTTTATTTCCAGAATGGAGGGAACGACGAACTCTTCATCGGAAGCGCGGACCTCATGACCAGAAACTTAGACCGCCGCGTAGAACTTCTCTTCCCCATTGAAAATCCCAACCTCCGAAAGCATATTGTGGATAATGTGTTAAAGCCCTACCTCAAAGACAACACCCAAGGCCGACGATTAGAAGCAGATGGCACCTACACACGAATCAAACCCGCCCCCAATGATCCGCCCTTTCAGGTCCAAGACTGGTTTGTCTCCCAATCCAAAGGCAAAGGCCTCAAACCCCAATCAACCTAAAGCAGAAACATTTAATTATTCCAGAGGAGTCTCCCCCTAAAGGGAGGACTTCAAGCCCTCACAATCAGAACCAGCAAAATTTTTGATGGGAAGGAGGATCAAGCAGGTCTCCGTGAGTGAACATGAACCATACCCTATACAACGTTGTGCTCCAGATTGCATGTCCACCAACTAGTTTTTCATCGATTCATTTCCATCCATCACAAGTCCGAGCTGTATTCCTGATTAGCCGAAAAGGTGTACAATATTAGAGATGAAAGGGAAGGTGGCTTATGGCCTATGACCTTTTAGATACATCGATTCGGAAAATTGAGCACGCACTTGTTCAACAAGCGCAAGGCCATGCCCCTCGCATATGGGGCCATCGCTGGTGGACCCGGCTTCTTCTGGATTGGGGAACACGCGACGACCAGTTCAAAGTGCAATTGTTTCGTTTTATTGATGTCCTCCCCGCCCTGCAGACCGATGAACAATTTGTCCGACTCCTCCATGAGTACTTTCATGACGTGCGCTCACTCCCTACTGCCTTTCGCTGGCTCCTGATTCGCGGATTGAAAAACCCTCTGATGGCCCGAGTCGGCACCCGGGTCTTGCGATACCAATTTTTGAAGATGGCGTATACCTTTATGGCCGGGCAATCCGTTGAACGTGCCCTCCCTACTCTGACCCATTTGTGGAACCATCGCTGTGCCTGTTCGATCGATTTGTTAGGGGAAGCCACCGTGAGTGAAACCGAGGCTGACCGCTATCACCAGCGTTGCCTTCAAACCTTGATGTATCTTGAGCAGGCCACGTTGAAGTGGAAGCCTCAACCCCTTTTAGAACACGACCACTTGGGGCCCCTCCCGCGCATCCAACTCTCCATCAAACTCTCAGCCCTGTATTCTCAACTGGATCCCATTGACTTCCAAGCCAGTTACGAAGGCATCGCCCCTCGCCTACGATCCATTATAGAGAAGGCTCAAACCATCCCTGCGTCAATTACCTTTGATATGGAACAGGCCGAATTAGGCCCGCTTATTGTTGACATCTTCACCCGGCTGTTTTCAGAGGCCCAGTTCCGAGACTATCCTCATGCCAGCATTGCCCTTCAAGCCTATCTCACGCATTCCGCACAAACGCTCGATACGCTGTTGGACTGGGGGAAAACACGAGAAGTCCCATTTGGTATTCGGTTAGTCAAAGGGGCCTATTGGGATTCAGAAGTTATTCGCTATCGCCAGCGCGGATGGCCGGTCCCCGTCTACCTCAACAAACATGAGACTGACGCGAACTATGAAGCCCTGACAAAAACCATCCTGGAGCATTCCGCCTTCGTTCGACCGGCATTTGGCTCACACCATATTCCGACCCTGGCGTATGTTCAGGCATTGAGTGCGCATCTCCATTTGCGGCCCGAAACCTGTGAATATCAAATGTTGTATGGGATGGCTGAACCGTTGCGAGAGTCGGTTGTCAAACAAGGATTCCGTTTCAGGGTCTACACGCCGATTGGGGAACTCATTCCCGGCATGGCATATTTGGTACGCCGCTTATTGGAAAATACGGCAAATGAAAGTGTCATTCATGGTCAATATTCAACGTCCGAATCTCAACCGGACGACCTTGTGTTTCCAACTCCCACCGACCATGAGGAAGGCGAAATCCCCTTGGCTAAAGCTGCTGTGTTCCCAACCATCCCAGCCACCCAAAAGGCTTTTTCTAATGAGCCGCATACCGATTTTTCTTGTGAGGACACCCACCAGCCCATCACCCAAGCACTCGCTCGGATCATGCCACATCTGGGGCAAA
>JAOUQB010000024.1 GCA_029879555.1 Nitrospirota bacterium
TCTTTATCAGTAGTAGCGCGGCTTATCCTCCCAGCGGAGATCGTCCCGTTTCAGAAGATGAGATGTTTGAAGGCGATCCCTATGAGGCGTATTACAGTGTTGGCTGGATGAAGCGATATGCTGAAGTTTTGTGTCGTATTTATTCTGAAAAAATAAAAGATTCAATGACTACGGTTGTGATTCGCCCCTCTAATGTTTATGGACCTTATGATAAATTTGATTTTGAACGGTCTCATGTCACGGCGGCCCTAATCCGGAAGGTTGTCGAACGGCAGGATCCATTAGAAGTATGGGGTACCGGAGAAGATGTCCGAGATTTGATCTATGCCGATGATTTTCTGGATGCCATGATGTTGGCAATGACCAAATTGGAAAAATTTGATCCCGTGAATATTGGTTTTGGGAAAGGATGTCGAGTGCGTGAGGTGTTAGATACCCTTCTAGATGTAGATGGGTTCTTCAATGCGAAAGTGGTGGTAAACCCGACAAAACCTTCAATGATTCCAATCCGGTTAGTTGATGTGAGTAAAGCCAAGGCACTTTTTAATTTCACCGCTCAGACCAACCTTGATGTGGGATTACGGAAAACTCTCGCATGGTATCGTGCGGCCTACGGGTTGCAACTAACCTCAGAACCCAGTGAAGGTATTTTGGCAATAGCGGGCTCGAGTTAAATTTTTAAAATGTATTTAGAATGAAACTTTATCAGGTAATTCCATAATTGGTTGCTACCAACAATGCAAACTAAGACATTCGGGGAGACTGGGATCAGGGTTGCAGCGATAGGCTTGGGAACAACAGGGATGGGGACAAAGGCTTTCCATTCTCAAGAATACGTAAGACAAAGAATTTACTCTCTCCAATTGGGGATGGATTTAGGAATGACCTTTATTGATACAGCCAGTCTCTATGGGAACGGGTTTTCAGAAGAAGTTGTTGGATCCGCCTTAAAAGGAAAAAGGGAAAACTGCTTTCTTGCAACCAAATTTTATCCCAATGAGGAAATAAATTCTCAAGAGATTCAACTTGGGTTAGAAGCCAGCCTTCGCCGACTTCAGACGGATTGGATTGATCTTTATCAAATCCATTGGCCCAACCCACGAGTGAATTATGAAAAGGTTTTTGAGGTTTTGGAGAAATATCGAGAGTCGGGAGCTATACGAAATTTCGGAATCTGTAATTTTTCGCCACAAGAAACCTGGGATCTTGCCAAAAGTATTCCTCGCATCTCAATTGTCTCTAACGAAATTGAATTTAATTTACAAAACCAGATGATGGGAAATGCCTATTTGGATTCAAAGGTATTTTCTGGAGCAATTTTGGCGTATAGCCCTTTAAATCAGGGAAGAATTGTTGGATCAAAAACTCAAGCGAAACTCATTGAAGTATTAGCCGAAAAATATCAAGCTACTCCTTCTCAAGTAGCTTTGGCATGGATTCTTTCATTTGAAAGGATTTTCCCCATTGTGAAGGCAGCGACTCAGGAGCATGTCAAAGAAAATGCTGGAGCGATGGCTCTTGTCTTGTCTAATGAGGATATTCAATCGCTGAGTGATTCTTCGGCGGAGGAAACAGTTGAAGTTAAGCCTGAAAGTATTAAACTCCGAGGAACTCCACAGAGGAATCCTTATTTGACTTTAGAAGAAGCAATTAGAAATCCACTTAATTTGATCCCAAGTCCAAAAATCTTGTCTGAATCAATTCTTCGCTATGGTCTGAGAATGCCCATTCGTGTTCTATCATTGGCTGGAAACAAGGACTCATTTGAATATGAACTTGATTCCTATGATCCCTTTGATCAAGTCAAAAAGTATTGGGCATGGAAAATTGCTTTTCCAGGGAAGCCAATTCCAGTCTCTATCGGGAAGGTTTTTCAGTAAGATTGAAAATCGGCAATCTTTTCTACAAGAAGAGGAATTTCCCAGATGGGGTGTAGGCAGCTAGATTGTGAATTGGATTGGTCTTTGTCCCTAAAGATAAACGGCTTAAAAAAGGACATCTTTGGCGAGAAAAACTATGAATATTTTTCCTGAAAGTAAATTAGCTCATAAATGGCTTGATGGCCTTTCGGGTTTAGAAGTCGGTCCTTCCACTCATAACCCCTTTGGCTTAAAGACCAGAAATGTTGGCCTGAAAGATCATATCTATTATGAGGAACAAATGACTTTGGTTGGCCAAGCTGCTTCACTAGATATTCTGGCTGAAGCTGAGGCGATTCCGATTTTGAGCGAATCGGAAGATTTTGTGCTGTCGTCCCATGTGATTGAGCATTGCCCAAATTTTCTAAAAACGTTGTGGGAATGGTATCGAATTACTAAGCCAGGTGGATTCTTATATCTTATTGCGCCACACCCCGATGCTGCCCCAGGAGATAGAGGGAGGCCATTGACTGAGTGGGCGCATGTTGTGGAGGACTATGTATTCAATACTACCGGAGAGGCTGAGCCGGAGGCAGGACGATTCCTTCATTGTCATTACCATGTTTTTTCATTGGATACTATGAAGGAATTTTTCTCGCGTTTTTTTGGAAGGAGACTCCTTCTCGTTGATAGTCAAAAAAAAGACGACAAGATCGGCAATGGATTCACTTTAGTATATCAAAAACCAGATTCGTTGCTACAGGGGTATCCCTGGACTTTAGGCTATCAGGGTAAGGAGGTGTCTGTTTCGAAACCTGCCGATTTTTATCTACTGAAGGAATCTGTGTGTTGTTCTCCTCTTACTCAATCAACTTTGAGAAAGGCGGCGGTAGCCTCAGACCCTGTTTCTCCTACACAAAGCTCAAACATTCTGGAAAACAAAGTCCTGTCTCCCAAAATTTCCGTCATAGTAGCGGCGTATAACGCTGAAAAGTTTATGCGGGGAGCATTGGTAGACCTAGAAGAACAAACCATTGCAGATGAAATAGAAATCATTATCGTAGAAACCGCTTCTCAAACTGAAGAGTATAAAATTATTACTGAATTTCAATCCCAATTTCCAAATATTATTTATGTTAGGACGAGTACGCGAGAAAACCCCGCTGCAGCCTGCAATCGGGGAATTCAGATGGCACGTGGACAATATATTACGTTGGCCCCTACAGATGATCGGCGTCGCGCCGATGCTCTGGAAATTTTAGCTGGAGAATTGGATGCTCATCCAGAGATCGCCTTAGTCTATGGAGACGTGCTGGTTACGAACTTTGAAAACCAACAATTTGCGGTTCATATTAGATGTGGTTATCACATTCGACCTGAATTTTCCCCAGATATTATGCTTTCAGGTTGTCATATGGGACCACAAGCGATGTGGCGGAAATCCATTCATAAGGAAGTGGGGTATTTTAATGAAACACTTCCCTCTGCCACCGATTATGAATTTTGGTGCAGGATTGCTGAACGATTTACGATGAAACATATTCCTGCGTTTCTGGGGTTGTATTACGAGAACCCTCAGGGTGTGATTAATTCCAATCCAGAGCGAGCTCACAAGGAAACTCAAGAAATTCAAAATGCGTTTCGAAATAAATTTCCGGCACCGAAAGGCAATTACCTTAATAACTTCCAATACTTTGGACCAGTTCAATTGGGAAAGTTCGTCAATATCGGGATGGTGACGTTTAACCGTCTTGAGTTTACCAAAGCGTCGATTGCCTCAATTTTTCAGTTTACCTGTTTCCCGCACGTCTTGACTGTTGTGGATAATGGAAGCACGGACGGTACGGTGGAGTATCTTCAGGCGATCAAGAAGGAAGGCATTATCACCAACCTTATTCTGTTGAAAAAAAATGTGGGGGTAGCCAAAGCTTCGAATTTGGCGTGGAGTCAGGAGCCGGAGGCGGAATATTATTTAAAATTGGATAACGATATTGTGATTCAAAAGCCACATTGGCTTGTGGCCATGGTTGACGTGCTTGATTCGATTCAGAACTTGGGCATGGTGGCATATAACTTTGAACCTTGGAGTTATTCTCTTCAAACAATGAATGGTCGGCAAGTGAGACCTAAGGAAGGTAGTCTCGGAGGGGCCTGTGTGTTGATTCCTAAGCGAACAAAGGACAAATTTGGATATTGGTGTGAAGATTATGGTTTGTATGGTGAAGAAGACGCTGATTACGGCGGACGTATAATGATTGCAGGCCTCAAAAATGCCTATATGGAAGATGAGAGCATTGGAGTTCACCTTCCTGCCGGTAGAGCGGCTAATATAGATTCTCAAACTTTTGTCGCTCAAGATGGTGCGGAGGAATTTCAAGATGCAGACTATCGACTATTTAAGGATGATTCGCGACGCTCGAATCAACAGGGCCCCTTTAAGAAAAACCTCGAATTCTATCAAACGGGGGAAAAAGATCTTTATTGCCGGTCACAATTTGTGGAAATCTTTCGGTCGGGTATGTCAGAGGTAGTGCTTCCTACAATTTCTAAAGGAGAGCTTGAGAGACCGGTCCAGTCTGTAGCATTCCCTGAATCTTCCACGCCCTCTAGACGCCGAGTGTCGGTTGTCCCTAATGATAAATTTTGTGGAACCCTTCGTCTCTATTATCCCCTCCAATCGTTTATGAAAAGCAATCAACTTCAAGGGAACCTTATTCTGGAAGCAGATATTTATACTGGTAAGGTCGAATTCCCAGTAGGGGCAGAAGAATCAGTTGTGATACAGCGGATTCCAACTTTAATTGAACCAAAATTAAAAGCAGCAAAGTCTCAGGGTACAAGAATCGTTCATGATCTCGATGATTTACTGTGGAAGGTACCTGGTGATAATCACAACTCAAAGGTTATTACTCCTCCTATGTTGGATTGTTTGTTTCGCGCAGTTGAACAAGCAGATTGTGTGACGGTATCCACGTTGCCACTTCAACAGGCACTCGATTTGCGGGGAATCTCGTCGTTGATTCTCCCCAACTGTTTATTGAAAGAGCAATGGGAAGGTTCCAGACCTAGACGCAGAACGGGGCTTCGACCTCGAGT
Organism: Nitrospirota bacterium; assembly: GCA_029879555.1. Taxonomy (GTDB): domain Bacteria; phylum Nitrospirota; class Nitrospiria; order Nitrospirales; family UBA8639; genus Nitrospira_E. The sequence goes on from JAOUQB010000024.1 coordinate 4,956, forward strand.
TGGCTGGGTGGGGCAATTGGGGGTTCATCAAGCCGATGTCGCGATTTTAAGCCCTGTGATGGAAATGTTGGGGTTGGAAGTGGAGTGGGTGTTTTTGGGAGAGGTTCCTGATGTTCGTCCAGGGTTTCGGTTTGAGGCGGAGACGCATGCCATGGTTCCACTGCAAGACTTTCCGGCGAAGCTTGCTAGTTTGAATTTAGATTTGGCGTTGGCCCCCTTGGCTATGAATGAATTTAATGAGGCGAAAAGTGATTTGAGGATCCTTCAATACGGCATCCTGGGCTATCCAGTCATTGCCACCGATATTTTCCCGTATCAAGCCGCCCCAGTGTCTCGAGTGCCCAATGACCCCACGGCCTGGGTGCAAGCAATTCGTGATCACGTTCACAATCCAGATTCTTCAGAGGCTCAGGGCGAGACACTTCGTCAGTGGGTGTTGGCCAATCGAATGTTTGATCAATGGGCTTCACATTATCAGTCTGCTTGGTTAGGGGAATCAGTTGTTGAGAAAATGAAGCCGGAGTCCGTTCATGCTCCCCATGTTTCTTATTCAGTGGCTCCATCAAGAGTTGATTCAAGCAAGATATCCTATGATTGCTCAATCATTATTCCATTATTTAATCGAGCAGATTTGACGAAACAATGCTTGGAACATTTGTCGGAAGCGACCAAAGATATCACGTATGAGGTGATCTTAGTGGATAATCATTCCTCGGATGGTACTGCTGAGTTGTTCTCGGCGTTGAGTGGCGATATTCAGTTCATACGCAATCAAGAAAACTTAGGTTTTGCCAAGGCCTGCAATCAAGGTGCGGCAGAAGCAAAAGGGAGATATTTAATATTCTTGAATAACGATACCATTCCTCAAGAGGGCTGGCTTTTGGCGTTGGTCAATGAAGTTGAGCAATATCCAGACGTTGCGGTAGTGGGGAGTAAGCTTTTATTTCCTGATAATACTATTCAACATGCCGGTGTGGTGTTCTCTAAAAATTGTTTAGTCCCGTACCATATTTTTCGCGGGGAGTCCTCTCAATTGGCTGCCGTCAATAAGCGCCGTGAATTTCAGGCCGTAACAGCCGCCTGTTTTTTGGTTCGTCGTGAGGATTGGGATAGTGTGGGTGGCTTTGATGAAGAGTTTAGGAATGGTTTTGAGGACGTTGATTTCTGTTTGAAAATTCGGGAACGTGGCCGGAAAATCATTTACCAGCCGAAAAGTGTCCTGTATCACCTTGAACACCAATCGCCTGGACGGAAGGATAAAGCGGCCGAGAATCATAACGGACGGTTACTGATGGATCGTTGGGCGTCCAAAATTATCCCTGATGAGGACATATATTTTGTCAGTGAGGGGTATGCCGACAAGTTATACATTAAGGATGGGATGATTCGACAAAAGTTGTTTCCATTTACAAATGATCAGGAACGGCAACAATGGCAACGATTGGCACAGATTCAAACGCTGTTAATTCAACTTCGAGAAAATGGCATCTCTTTCTCAAAAACCCTCTGCCCTCCTGAATTGAAGCAGTTGTTATCTGAATACTCGGCATGGCCGGAGGATCTTGAATGTTTGCGATGGGGTGCGGAATTATGCCGTACCTGGAAAGTCCCAGAGAGCGAGTTTGGGTTTTGGCAGAGAGTCTTACAAATAGAGGAAGATCCTAATGCACGGGAATTTTTCGCCAAACAAGCGATGAGGGAAAATAATTTAAGACTGGCCTCCCAGCATATCATGGCCCTCATCGGATCCCCGCCTCATGAGGCAACGGGGTATGGATTGCAAGGTATTTTGTTGATGCAATCGAAAGAGTATTCAGCTGCGGCCGATTCATTTTCTCAAGCGTTGAGCAAGGGGTTTGATTCTCGTAAAGCCGGGTTGGGTTTAGGTTTGGCCCATATGGGAATGGAAAACCCTGAAATGGCATGGAAGGTATTTGAAAAGGTTTCAGGAGAGTTCCCTGATGAAGATGAGGCCCTACAAGGGCTTATTCAGGCTGGGACCGCCTTACAGTGCTGGAGCAAACTCTCGGGCCATCTCCATAGGTATTTGCTTCGTAATCCTGCGGATTGTGCGATGCGTTTTGCTTTGGCTGGCGTGGAATTTCGAGCTGGTCATCCTGATAAAGCGAAGGAGCAACTCACTTGGCTGCGTCTTGTTCAACCAGACTTTGAAGGACTCGAAGATTTAGATAGGGTATTAGCCAACCCTCAGGACCAAGGCCGTTTGGTTTCCGTACGTTAGGAGGAATTTATTGCCGGGTCAAACCAGTCGATGTCTCGATCTCTTCTCCTCCAGTTAGCGCGGTTGGGTGATCTCATCCAATCGTTGCCTGCGATTTCCTCCCTTCATTCGTCTTTTCCCGATCGGCCATTGGATTTGGTGTGTGCGGCACCTTTGGCTTCAATGGCTCAACTTTTTTCAGATATTCAAAGGGTTTATCCTTGGGACGGTGAGCGTTGGCATAGCCTGGCGAATATGGATGGTGGGGCCCCGGAACCATTCGTCGTTGCAGCGGAACAATACGTGGACGATTGCGCATTCCCTCGATATTCCGTGGCCTACAATTTGAATAATCATCCCAGAAGCGTCCTGGCCTCGCATGTGTTGAGTGACCAGGTTGTTGGGGCAGGGGATTTGGGACCATTGCACCCCAGTTTGCCGCCGTGGGTGGCCTATTTACGCCAAGTGGCAGGTGACCGGGGAGCCAACCGCATTCATTTGGCCGACGCCTTTTGTGGGGTGTGCGGAGTGAACCCGCCATCCGTGGTTCCCACTATTCGCGCAACTCATGTTGATTTGCCCAATGATCTTGCCTGCATGGTGGATGAAGGGTCATGGAATGGAATTGGCATTGTTCTGGGGGCTGGGGATCGAGATCGTCGAGTTCCGCTAGCAACATGGAGACAGTTCATTGAGGTCTGTATTGACCAACTCCCCCATGGTCTCTGTGTGCTGATTGGAGGGCCTGGCGAACGTGAAGCCGCCTTAGCCTTGGAGGATCAACTGCCTCCTTCGTATCTGTCTCGACTCTTGAATTGTGTCGGAAGGACATCGTTGCCGCAATTGGCGCATGTGTTGAATCGTTGTCAGTGGGTCGTGGGATCCGATACGGGTCCTTTGCACCTTGGAGTGGCCTGCGGAGCACGGGCGATCGGTTGGTATTTTTCACGGGCGCGGGTGCACGAAACTGGACCGTATGGGGTGGGACATTACGTGTGGCAATTTCGGCCAGGTGTCAATTCCAAAACGCTTGGTGCCTTTGACCTCAACGGCTCGGCTCCGCCTCCGGGTTCATGGCCGGTGCAAGAAACTCTTCAATTAATCCAGGGGCAAGATGAGAGTGCACACCCCTCGGAGTGGGAATTATGGAAGAGTCATCGGGATGTGTGGGGGATGTTCTATATGAATGGGGAGCAGCTGGATTCTGCGGTCGCTCAGCGAAAAAATATTTGGGAACAGTTGTCGGCTCCTTCAGCCAATCGTGATTCCACTGTTGGGTTTCGTTCTCATTTAACAGGATGTTCGTCATGAATGTGTTTCAAGAAAATATCTCGATCTTACGGTCTCAGGATCCGGCGTTGGCGTCTCACCTTCTGAACACTCCTGGTGGGCTTTTGTCCATATATCCGGCCAAGTCTGGCCTGCCGACCGCCGTCGTCAACAATCGCTCCATCCATAGTGCCTATGATCCCCTTCGTGAAGCTGAGCAGTGGGCCGCTCATCACGCGAAGGATTGCCAAGCGGGTGAAGTCTTGGTCGTATTGGGCCTTGGGTTGTGGTACCACCTGGAGGCCTTATTCGCCAACGTGTCTCAAGATTCTCTGATCATGGTGGTGGTTCCCAATCTCCAGGAATTGGTCGATGGGTTAGCGGTGCGAGGGTTGAAGGGATGGGGTGAACGAGTGAAATGGGTGTGGGGTGATCCCGAATCAATGGCCGGGCAAGTGGCGCAGCAAGGACAGCGTGTTCGACTGCTGACCTATGAACCCGCCCTCAGTCTTCACGCCGATGTGTATGACGCTTTTCGACTTCAGCTTCGTCAGCAGTTGGCCCATCGAGCCAACGGAACCTTACATGTCATGGTGGTTGGCCCGATTTATGGGGGCTCTCTTCCTATCGGGGGGTATGTCGTTCGGGCGTTAGAATCGTTGGGACATCGTGTGAGTTGGGTGGACCATAGCCTACATGAACGCGGCTACCAACAGCTGAACACCATTCGAGATGATCGACTACGAATGACGGTTCAGCAGAGGTTTAGTGACACCCTCGGGGTGATCAGCTTGGCACATGTTGCGGAGGATCCACCCGATGTGGTGTTGGCGATGTCGCAAGCCCCTCTTTCCATGGCCGTTCTTGAGCAAATGCGACGAAAAAAAGTATTGACGGCCATGTGGTTTGTTGAAAATTTTCGTCATTTGACCTACTGGCAACAAATGATTGGAGGTTACGATTTTTGGTTTGTGATGCAGCAAGCCGCCTGTCTCGACGCGTTTAAACAGGCTGGGGCTTCGCATGTGTCTTACTTGCCGTTGGCTGCGGACCCCAGTATTCATCAGCGTGTGAATTTAACGGAACATGAAGAAGACGAATTGAAAGCGGATGTGTCGTTTCTTGGTGCGGGCTATCGTAATCGACGGGAAATCTTGCCAGCCTTGTTGGGGCATGAGTGGACCTTTAAGTTGTGGGGAAATGAATGGGATAACTGCGGCACGTTAGCCAAGGTTCTTCAACGAAACGGGGCAAGAATCGATACGCCCACCAGCGTGAAAATATTTAATGGGACCACCGTCAATATTAATCTGCATTCCTACACGAAGAGCGGGTTCGATCCAGATGGGGATAGCGTCAATCCTCGTACCTTTGAATTGGCGAGTTGCGGGGCTTTTCAGGTCATCGATCATCGGACGTTGTTGCCTGATCTCTTTGATGACACGATGATGAAAGTTGTGCGAACGCCTGAAGAATTCGTGCCCGCCATCAACACCTCTTTGCGTGAACCAGAGCAGCGACGAGCTATGGCTGAGGCCTCCAAACAACAGGTGATGACGTCCCATACGTATGTTCATCGGATGGAGACCTTGTTGAGTGCCATGGGGTTGGCCTCTCCCGATCGTATTGGAGCCATATTGCAAGGCGAACGGCAGGCCGAATCTCTTCTTGCACGTAGTCGAGAATCGCCAGAACTCATTCCGCTCCTCAACACCTTTCCCAAAAAAAGTCGAGTTGAGCTTGTCGATATGGCTCGAGCCATTCGACTGAAAGGTCCTGAGGCTCAACTGAAACGAGAAGAGCTCTTGATTTTGATGATGGATGAATACCGCCAGGAGAAACGTGATTTCTTATGAACAATGTGTTGATCATCAATATCACGCGAATGGGGGACTTGATTCAAATGATCCCCCTTCTTGCACGTTTACAAGATGAGTCACCTGGGGTTGGGATTGATCTCATTGTTGACCGGGAATTTGGGCATATGGCCGCCATGATTCCTGGTATACGGCAGGTCTTCATCTTTGATTTTCAGGCGTTGATGGATGAGAGCCGTGTTTGTGCTCGAGATGTGGTGTCGTTGTACCAAGATCTTTCCCATTGGGCGAAGCCCTTACTGCAGGTGAGCTATGATCGAGTCATCAATTTAACCTTTAATCGGCGCAGTGCGTTTCTGGTGAAATATTTGGGATGTGCGGATGAGCGAGGAATGACGACGGCTCATGATGGCAGCTTCTTGGTCAAAAATCCCTGGATGAAATATTTTCTGGATTTTCACGTCTATCGTCATTTGAATCGTTTTAATATTGTTGATCTGTTTGCGCTTGGCGGGAGTGGGCCGGGCCGGTTCCATCCCATCGAATTATTCGTGACTCCTGAATTGGCTGATTGGGCGCGGACGTTTCTCCGAAATGCTGGAGCACCCAGGTATTGGGTTGGGGTCCAAGTTGGTGCGAGTGACCCCATGAAAGCGTGGCGACCGGAATATTTTGGCCAATTAATGGCCCATCTCAGTCAAGGACGAAATGTCGGCTTTGTCCTGATTGGGACACCAAAAGAAGAACCGTCTGTCGAAGAGGCGTTGCAGGTCTATCGACAGGCTGGAGGCCAGGGTGTCCTGTGTGAAGCGGTGGGAAAAACCTCCGTACCGGAGGTTGTCGCACTGTTGCAGCAATGCCAACTGATGGTGACGAATGATACCGGGCCTATGCATATGGCAGTGGGAGTGAAGACTCCAGTCGTCAATATCTCGGTGGGGCATGTGGATTTCCGCGAAACGGGCCCGTTTGGACCAGGAAATTGGGTGGTGCAACCGGATATTGCCTGTGGCCCATGTGGATTTGACAAAGTTTGTCCTCACCACGCTTGCAAGGATCATCTTCTTCCACAAGAAATTGCTGGGTTATGTTGGCATGTGTTAGGGGAGGGGGCTTTACCCACGTTTTCCTCAACGATTCGTGTGTTTGAAGGTGGGATCGATGAAGATCACCTTGGGACATTTGTGTTGAGGTCTGGACAAGAACCATCAGTGACGGCGTGGTATGGGACCTTTTGGCGCCGTGCTTGGTACGAAATGTTTACCGGTGGGTTCAGTCACACGCTTCCGTCTTCATCCCTTCCTCCTGATTACGAGGAAGTCATCGCGTTGTGGGCCTTATTTGCCCCACAAGTTTCTGCTTTGTGTCAGCAAGTTAAGCTGGTGCGATCTCTCAGTCGGAGACAGCCGGTGCCTGTGCTGGATCTTAAGGAAGCCCAACATCGACTGAAAGAACATACCCTTGTGATGAAAGAACTCGTCAGGGCTTCCTTTGCCTACGGACCGTTGACTGTGGCCTTCATTCGCGAGACGTTTAACTTAGAAGGACAAACATTACAGGCCATGACAGAAGAATATGTGATGGCTGCGAAAACATTTCAAGATCGAGTCACGCTGATTTTTGATCAGCTCACTCGGGATTCACCTGAACCGAAAAGGAGGGACCTCTATGCTAGTGCAATTGGATGAAGAAAAATGGGAAATGAACGACACCCTCCAATTAGAAGAGGTGTTGGCGAATTTGAGTGACCGAGCAGAAGCGAAAGGTCGATTGGTGACACATCTTTATGTTGGTAATCGACCCATGACTGATCGAGAGTTAGTGCCTCAGACCTTGTCTCAGACGGCAAGTTCTTTCGGGACAATTTCTGCAACCAGTGAGCGAATGGAAACTCTTGTTCAAAAGGCCTCTGAAACGGGCAAGCAATTTGGACAGCAATTGCGCTCCAATGCTCAAAAAATTGTGGAAGACTTTCGCCAAGGTCGTGGAGGGCTTCGTCGATTAGATCAATGGTTTGGGCAAGTGGCGGATTATTTGGAATGGCTTCACATTCAGGAATCTGTTGTTGGGTCTCAAGCCACGCAGACACAGAATTTGTCCCATTGGGTGAATGAACTCATGATCGCGAGAAAAGATGTTGATGAAGTACGCGTGGCCGATATGTTGGAATACGAAGTCATTCCACGGCTGCCCCAATAAATCGTATGACCAGCGATTAATCGTGGTAAGTATTACGCGATGCGTCCGTTGTATTCAGTTAACTGATATTCTTAGAAAACCTCAAAAAATTCTTCAACAGGATAGAGCCGCTTCTCAAGTTTTCTTTTTGATGGACGATAAGTAGAGCCAGACAATGAAATTGGGCATCTTTACCAATCGCTGAGGAGGCCAGTCGACTTATCTCACTCACTTTCCCTCAAGGGACGGAACCTTTGAGGATTAGCCATCAAGGAGGAATTCATGGCACTTATTGTTAACAACAACATTGCATCGATCACCGCCCAACGGAACTTGGGAATTTCCACATCCCAGTTGCAAGGGTCAGTTGCCCGTCTGTCTTCAGGTTTGCGAATCACCAAAGCTTCAGATGATGCTGCCGGTCTCGGTATTTCCGAAACGTTACGTGCACAAATTCGTAGTATTAATCAAGCGGTTCGGAATTCCAACGATGGTATTAGTTTGCTCCAAATTGCTGACGGTGGTGCTGCTAATATCGGAGGTCTGTTGGCCCGACTTCGAGAATTGGCGGAACAATCGGCCAGTGGTATTTTGGGTTCAAACGAACGATCATTTTTGGATCAAGAATTCGTGGCCCTTCGTTCGGAAATTGACCGTATTTCCGCTGTGACGGAATTCAACGGCGTGAAATTGCTCAGTGGAACAGGGAATGATTCCTTATCGATCCAAATTGGTTTCCGGAGTTCAGCCAATGACACCCTCACGCTTTCGCTCAATGACTTGGATACCACTCGATTAAGCTTGACAAGTGTGAACGTGTCCACTTCTGCCAATGCCTTAAGTGCATTAAGCAATATTGACAGCGCGATTAGTGCTGTGGCGTCAGCCCGAGCCAATGTCGGGTCTTTGCAAAATAGAATTGATGCTGCCGTCCAAAACTTGGAAGTGGCGAATGAGAATGTGTCGGCTGCTGAATCACGGATTCGGGATGCTGATATTGCCTTTGAAACGGCGTTATTCACTCGAAACCAAATTTTGGTTTCGGCTGGTACGTCAATCTTGGCGCAAGCCAATACCTTACCTCAGCAAGCCCTGTCCTTGCTGCAGTAAAAGGATATTTAGGAGGAGGCCAGGTCCGTTGACCTGGTCTCCATCCTGACGAGGGGGTAACCCATAATGATTGCATCAATTTCACAAGGCGCTTCATCGGTGATTTCTGTGTCCGTTGGGCAAGAGATTCGTGTGCGTGACAATCAAAAGGTGGGAGAAAATGACAGGCTGCGCCCTATAGATAAAAAGGCTGCTAATCCAAAAGAATCTACCGAAATCAAGGAATCTCAGATTTCCAAAAATGCCCCAGAACAGATAAAAGAAGTCGTGACCCGCCTGCAAACAACTTTGCAGAATATTGAACCAAAGATCGAACTGTCTTTCGATAAAGAGTTACAGCAAGTCATTGTTCGGATTTTTGATAAAGACTCCGGTGAACTCATTCGACAAATACCATCTGAGCAAGTGTTGGAGCTTGATCGGTTTTTTGCCGGCCAATCTGGCTTGTTTGTCGAAGAAGAAATTTAAGCACTCTTGGTTGCCTCCCGATTGGTCAGATTTGAAGAGTTTTTCACAATAACCTTTTTTCAGAGTTTCGTCTTACGGCTGATGTGTATGATTGTCTATTTCCAGGGAGCAGGGAATGGCCTTAATTAGTTTTGGTGGACTCGGGAATGGCGTTGATTTTGGACCGATTGTTGATCTTCTCGTCCAGGCTGAACGTATTCCCATTGATCGCATCAATCAACGTAAGCTAGATTTGCAAACGAAACAAACCGATTTTGGATTATTAGGGGGCAAGCTGCTTGGATTACAAAGTGCCGCCAACTCCCTCCGAACCCGTCTTAGTTTTGATAAAAATCAAGTCAGTGTCACATCGGCCAGTTCCCAAGACTTGTTGACGGCGAGTGTCTCGTCGACTGCGGCTTCCGGGACACATAAGGTCACGGTTAATCAGTTAGCCTCCGCTCACCAGGTTGTGTCCAAGGCCTCGACTGCCGTTTCTACTACGGATGCAGATATAGTTAGCGGTGGAT
>JAOUQB010000025.1 GCA_029879555.1 Nitrospirota bacterium
CAAGAAGGGGGTGGTGACCGTCGAGCAGGCGGCCAAGATGCCTGAACGGGAGTTGCTGGGGTTGATCTTTCAGCCTGGATTCTCTACCGCAGAAAAAGTCACGAATGTCTCGGGACGCGGCGTGGGGATGGATGTGGTCAAAACCAACATCGAAAAAATTGGCGGGACCATTGATATTTTTTCTGAGCCAGGACAAGGCAGCACCTTTAAGCTCAAGGTGCCGCTCACGTTAGCCATTATTCCTGCCTTGATTGTGACTTCTGCAGGAGAGCGGTTTGCGATTCCACAGGTAAGCCTCTTGGAATTGGTGCGAGTGGACGGAGAAAACGGAGCCCAGAACATTGAATGCATCCAAGGTGCGCCAGTGTATCGATCGCGCGGCCAACTGCTCCCGCTGGTGTACCTGAATAAGGTTCTTGGTCTAGGTCTCCAACCGAATCTGAGTGGATTAGATGGGGCCGATACCGCTGCATCAAATATTGTGGTGTTGCAAGCCGAATCCCGACGTTTTGGGTTGGTGGTTGATGAAGTCAACGACACCGAAGAAATTGTGGTGAAGCCGTTAGGTAAGCAATTGAAAGGAATCCCCATCTATGCTGGAGCGACCATCATGGGTGATGGGAAAGTGGCGTTGATTTTGGATGTCCCAGGTTTTGCCGAAATTGCCAATCTTCGTGATCGAGAAAAAGATCAGGTTGAAACGGAAGAACAGGCCAGGTCCTTGAGCAGCGGCCAGCCCCTCCAGCCCTTACTCCTCGTCAAGGTTGGCCATCAAGGACGGGTTGCTATTCCTGTCTCCCATATTGCCCGATTAGAAGAAATGCCAGACTCCATCAAAGAAACCGCCGGAGGGCAAGAGGTGGTGCAGTACCGGGGAACCATTCTTCCTGTTCTTCGTTTGAGCACCTTGTTAGCCACGTGCGGGTACGCCGCGGCCGAACCAACCGGACACTTTCAAATGGTCGTGGTACGGGAAAGGGGACGTCAGGTAGGGATTATTGTCGACCGAATTATGGACATTTTGGATGTTCGGTTGGGACCGCTCACCCGGTCTGAGCTATCGGGAATTTTGGGGTCGGCGATTGTCCAGGATCGGGTCACGGATTTATTGGATATTCACATGGTGTGGCAACATATCCCATTGAATGAGGCTGAGGTCGATTCAGCAGAACGCGTTGGAGTGTAATACGATGGCGTCTCAACAATTTTGTACCTTTTCTGTTGATCAACTTTTTTTTGGTGTCAAAGTGCTTCAAGTTCAAGAGGTGATTCGTTTACAAACCATGACGGTCGTCCCTCAAGCTTCTTCTATGGTTCGAGGCTTGATTAATTTGCGCGGGCAAATTGTGACGGCTATTGATTTGCGTCGACGGCTTCATCTTCCCGATCGGGAAAATTGGGAGCCTATGAATGTCGTGATTCAAACGGATGAAGGCGCCGTCAGTTTGTTGGTCGATGAAATCGGGGATGTGTTGGAAGTCTCTGACGACGTGCTTGAATCGCCTCCGACCACGCTTAAAGGAAAAGTTAAAGAAGTCATTACGGGTGTATATAAGTTGGAAGGGCGATTGCTCTTAGTGCTGGATACTGCCAAAGCCATTTCTGTGGGCGAGTCAACGAGTAAAAACAAAGAAGAGGCTGCGGCGTGAAAAATATTCAGTATAAGGGAACGTGCAAAAACGTGAGGAGCAGAAGATACGGATGGGCCTGAATTTGAAGGTTGAACGACTTGAAAAAATTTTTCAAATCGTGGCTCCAAATGGAGAGCCATTGCCCGCCAGATTTTACCAACGGCTCTTTCAAAAATATCCAGCCGTCCGTCCGTTATTTGCTCAGGTACACATTCAACAACAACCAAAGAAGCTGCTGAGTGCGTTGGTCCTGGTTCTCGGCAATGTCCGAAAGTCTGAAAAACTGAAAGCGGCTCTCATGGAATGAGGTGCCAAACATGTGGCGTATGGTGTGGTACCAGGCCACTATGCCGCTGTTGGAGAAAATTTATTGGCCGTCTTGGAAGAATTCTCCGGCTCTGCCTGGACCATGGAGGTTCGTTAGGCTTGGGCGGAGGCCTATGCAGCTATTAAACTCATGATGTTGGAGGGGGCCGAACAGGCAACCCAAAGACAATATCCAGAGAACCGAACAATCACTATCACGATCAATCAGAACAAATATGTCACACAACCAAGAGGGGATCATATTATGGGCGGAATTTTAGGAAAAATGAGCAATTGGGGCCTTGCGACTAAATTATCGATGTTGTTCTGCGTGTTTGGGCTCGTGCCTATTCTGGCCTTAGGCTGGATGTCCTGGCAAACGGGACAAGACATGGAAGCGAAGGTTGGGAAGCAGTTTGAAAATAATGCCGTGGCAATCGCCGATAAAATCGACCGCAATCTTTTCGAGCGGTATGGAGATGTCCAAGCATTTGCATTGAACGATGCCGTCCAACGGGTGAGTCAATGGTATGACTCCACTGAGCATAGTGTGCTGGCACCATTGATGGATAAATATATCTCCACGTATGGCATTTATTATTTGACTTTGTTCGTGGATACCAAAGGCCAATTGATCTCCGTGAATTACCATGATGCGCAAGGGAAACCTATAAAATATCAACCACTGTTTGCCAAAAATTATAGCCAAACACCATGGTTCCAAGCGTTGGCCAGTAAAAATTTTACGACCAAGACCCCATTTTCCGATCCGGAGAATCAAGGGTCTACTGGGACGTATATTGAAGATCTGCATTTTGATGAAGATGTCAAAGCTGCGTATCCGGGCGATTCCGGCATGACGATCGGCTTTTCAGCTCCGGTCTATGATGTCAACGGGGACGTGATTGGCTATTGGTCCAACCGAGCCAAATTTAGCTTAGTGGAGGAAATCATTGGAGATTCCTATCAAGAATTGAAGGCCAATGGATTTCCTGGTGCGGAAATTACGCTCCTCAACTCTATGGGCCACGTGATTGTGGATTATGATCCGTTGGTCTATGGGAAAGATGCCCCGAATCATAACTTTGAACAAGTCATTTTTAAGTTGAATTTGGCTGAAAAGGGAGTTCTTGCCGCTCAAGAGGCGGTGGCTGGAAAAACTGGATTTATGAATGCGGAGCATGCTCGAAAAAAAATCATGCAGGCTTCCGGGTACACCCATCTCAAAGGGGCGTTGGGGTATCCCGGGATGAATTGGGCGGTACTTGTCCGAATCCCTCAGGAGGAGGCTGCCGCCGACTCCCGTGTACTTATGCAAAAAGTCATGATGGTGGCCATTGGATGTTTGGTGTTGATTCTTCCAATGGGTTTGTGGATTGGTCGGAGGGGCGCCAGCCAAGTCAAAGTGCTTCAAGAAGCGGCTGGGAAAATGGCTGCAGGCGATTATGAGACACGTGTAATCATTTCTTCAGGCGATGAAATCGGCCAATTAGGGGAAGCCTTTAATAATATGGCGCAGGAGATTCAATCGAAAAATGTGGAAATGGCCGAGGCTGCGGAGAAGGAACGCACGCATCAACGAGTATTGCAAGACGGAATCTCAGAAATCGCCCAAATAGGAACCACGTTAGCTAGTGCCTCGGAAGAACTGACGTCGGTGAGCAGTACCATGGGTTCCACCGCAGAAGAAACTTCCAGTCAGGCTACTGTGGTAGCTGCGGCTGCGGAACAAGTTAGTAAGAATGTGCAGTCGGTCTCAACGGGGTCGGAAGAGATGACGGCTAGTATTCAAGAAATTGCAAAAAATACGACCGATGCGGCCAAGGTGGCCGCGCAAGCCGTGAGTGTCGCGGAGTCGACCAATGCAACGGTGGCCAAGCTCGGGCAGAGCAGTGCAGAAATCGGTAGTATTATTAAGGTTATTACCACCATTGCCGAACAGACCAATCTCTTGGCCTTGAATGCCACGATTGAAGCGGCTCGGGCTGGTGATGCCGGAAAAGGGTTTGCCGTAGTGGCCAATGAGGTCAAAGAATTGGCCAAGGAAACGACCAAGGCCACCGAAAATATCAGTCGTATGATTGAGACGATTCAGGAGGATACCAAAGGCTCGGTCGATGCGATTGAGGAAATCTCGACGATTATTAAACAAGTTAATGATTACATGAATACGATTGCCAGTGCGGTTGAAGAACAAACCGTGACGACGAACGAAATGGCGCGGAATGTCACCGAGGCCTCAAAGGGCAGTATGGAAATTGCCGGCAATATTGTGAGCGTCGCGGATGCCGCACGAGGCACCACTGAAGGCGCGACGCAAACCCAGCAGGCTTCTGCGGAATTAGCCAGGATGGCGTCTGATTTACAAAAAGTAGTGTCCACGTTGACGTAATCGAAGATCGTGAGGGATGAAGCGTGAGGCGAAAAATTCTTACCCGCCTGACGAATGAATTTGACTGACTAAAGGAGGAGCTATGCGTGCATTAGTGATCGATGATTCAAAAGCCATGCGGATTATCCTGAAACAGATCTTGCAATCTGTTGGAGGGACCGTTGAAGAGGCCGGGAATGGGAAGGAAGGTTTGGAAAAATTACACACGATAGAAAAGCCGGATGTCGTACTCGTGGATTGGAATATGCCGGAAATGAATGGTCTTGATTTTGTCCGAGCGGTTCGGGCCAATCCGAGTTATCGCCAATTGCCTCTGATGATGGTGACGACAGAAACGGAATCCGCTCAGATGGGCAGGGCATTAGCCGCTGGTGCCAATGAATATGTGATGAAGCCATTTACCAAAGACGTGATTCAAGAAAAGTTGAAAATTCTTGGAATCAAGTAATTCCGTAAAGCGTTAGGCGTAAGGCGAGGGGGCCTATATTCTAATCACGCCTGACGTTTTACCCCTCACGGTATTTTGAGGAGTTGATGATGCCAAAAATTCGGGTGCTGGTTGTGGATGATTCGGTGGTGATTCGGCGTCTTCTGACGGATGAACTCTCCAAGGATCCCGACCTTGAAGTCGTGGGGACGGCGGCCACTGGGAAAATTGCCCTCTCTAAGGTTGAGCAAACGCCACCTGATGTGGTGACCATGGATATTGAAATGCCCGAGATGGATGGCATAACGGCGGTGACGGAGATTCGTAAAACCCACCCCAAGCTGCCGATCATCATGTTTAGTACCCTGAGTCAACGTGCGGCGAAAGAAACGTTGGAGGCCCTAGCTCGTGGTGCGAATGATTATGTCACCAAGCCCGAAAATGTGGGGAGTGGGGCGCTCACTATGCAACGTGTTCGCGAAGAACTGATTCCGAAAATTAAATCCTTAGCCAGGCCTCAAACGGTCGCTTCCCGTTCACCTCTTTCGGCATCTTTTGGATCAGCATCGACGTCGGGAACTCGATCGTTGAGTTCGAGAAAACCGTTCCAGGTTAATATTGTGGCTATAGGCGTTTCCACCGGTGGGCCGAACGCGTTGGCCGAGGTGATGCCGCTCATTCCCAAGGATTGTCCGGTGCCTATTTTGATTGTCCAGCATATGCCGCCAGTGTTTACGAAATGCTTGGCTGAACGGCTAACGATGAAATCTCAGATTCCTATTCATGAAGGCCAACCTGGTGATGTGGTTGTTCCCGGTCATGCCTGGATTGCCCCTGGCGATTATCACATGGTGGTTGAACGCAAAGGCACTCAGGTGGTGTTGGCCACCAATCAGGATCCACCAGAAAACTCCTGTCGCCCTGCCGTTGATGTGATGTTTCGCTCGGTGGCTAAAATCTATGGGCATGCCGTGTTGGCAGTGGTGTTAACCGGAATGGGACAGGATGGTATGCGAGGAGCCGAAGTAATCCGTGAGGCAGGTGGTCACGTGATCGCCCAAGATGAGGCCTCAAGCGTGGTGTGGGGCATGCCGGGTTCAGTGGTGCATGCTGGCCTTCAACATTCGATCTTACCGCTTTCTCAAATCTCCACAGAAATCATGAGGAAAGTGCGAGCCGGACAGGCTCAGTCTGTGACCGTCTAGCTGAAAGGGTTGAAATGGAGAAGGAAGTCTTAAATACAGAGGACTTAGGCTATGTCCGCAAACTGGTCCGGACTCGGTCGGCGATCGTTCTGGAACCGGAAAAAGCCTATCTCGTGCATTCTCGACTTGAGCCCTTGGCGAAAAACGAGGGATTGGCCTCCCTAGCGGAGTTGGTGAAGAAATTACGGTCTGGTCCCTATGGCGCCTTGCATAAGAAAGTGGTTGAGGCGATGACCACGAATGAAACGAGTTTTTTCCGTGATCTCACTCCCTTTCAAGTCCTTCGTGAGCATTTACTTCCGGAAATTATTGCGCGTAAAGGGGGCTCAAAACGGTTAACCATGTGGTGCGGAGCGAGTTCAAGTGGCCAGGAACCCTATTCGGTGATGTTTACCATTTATGAGCATTTTCCAGAGATCAAGGATTGGGTGCTGCAATATACTGCGACCGACATTTCGGAAGAAATGCTCGCAAAGTGTCGTGAAGGCAAATATAGTCAACTGGAGGTGAATCGTGGTCTTCCCGCTGCCTTACTCAGCAAATATTTTGTGAAAAAAGGCATGGGGTGGCAGGTCAACGAGGATCTTCGTCGACGGATTGATTTTAAGCCGATGAATCTGGCCGGTCCCTGGCTTCCATTTCCGACGATGGACATCGTCTTTCTTCGCAATGTCATGATTTATTTTGATACTGATACCAAAAAACAAATTTTAGCGAATATTCGAAAAATTTTAGACCCGAATGGGTATTTGTTCTTAGGAGGATCTGAGACCACGATGAATGTGGATGATCACTATGAACGAGTGGCCATTAGCGGAACATCTTGTTACCGAGTGAAGAAGGGATAGGAGGAACGCGCATGCAATTTCTTGAAGAGGAAATTTTTGAAATTACCGAAGCGACGTGGCAGTCCATGTTGGGCTTGGACATTGGCCCACGGGCTCTACCCGCTACGATGGGCCCTGTCGAAGGGTATTTCACCGGGAAAGTGGAAATAGCCGGTGCGTGGACAGGGGCGGTATTGCTGCACGGGTCTCGGCAATTAGCCCAAGCCGCCGCCGCTGTCATCTTTTCCCAGGATGTCGGTGAAACGTCGGAACAGGATTCCTTGGATGCGATGTATGAATTGACGAATATCATTGGCGGCAATATTAAGTCGCTCCTTCCCGAACCCTGTCAACTGTCCTTGCCCACCGTCGAAGGCACGACAGATCAACATTTGCGGGTCTTGGGGATGGTCCGAATGAATGAGTTGGTGTTCGATTGCCAAGGGGAACCGCTCTTTGTCTCCGTCTGGCAACGTCAATGAAGACAGGAGAAGCCGTGAAGCGTGAAGCGTAAGGGGAGAAACGTAAAGCGTGAAGAATGAAAGGTTTAGTGCAAGGAGTAAGGTTGAAAAGATGGAAAATTGGTTAGTCTTTTCCCTTCTTTTAGATTTATGCGCCCCTCACGCCTTACGTTTCACGCCTAACGAAAAAGTGGCTTACATTATGAAGAGGAATGGTGATGTATGACTGTTGAAGAAAACCATCGAGAGTTTACGCGAGTGAAAGTGGCGATTCATGTCGAACTGCGCATGGGGGGGAATGTGGTGATCCATGGGGAGTTGGACAATGTGAGCTTTAATGGGGTGTTGCTTCGCTGCGACACCACCTTGCCCGAGACGACGCCGTGTTTAGTGTTTTTGCATCTTGATGGGGGACAGGGAGGGCCAACCATTGAGGCGCAGGGGGTCGTCACCCGGACCGAACCTCATATGTTAGCGATTCAATTCACCGAATTAATCGGGACCGAAAGCACGCAACATTTACAAAATTTGGTGTTGTATAACAGTGGGATACAGGCTCATCGGGTTGAAGCAGAGTTTGACTCTCATGTGGGATTGCATGCCAAATCGTAATACGTGAAAAGGAAGAAGGGTGAAGTAAGTAGGAAAACTAGCAGATGTAAGGAGTAAAGAGTCCGGAGTAAGAGGCCACATGATCTAAAGATCTGATTTTGGCTTTCTCTTGCTTCTCCCTTCTCACTTTTTTCTTTCACCACCTCAACTCTTGTTGAGGCTAAACCGATAGGAATGGCTGGGATGAAAGATTATTCAATTTGTGAATCCTAGCGGGAACTCACATGGCTGCCTATGGCTAAATAAGGGGGAGGGGTATGAATATCACACATGCGACGATTGATGGCAACCGGATCCTTCACTTAGATGGACGATTCGATTTTGGGGCACGAAAGACCTTTAAAGAAGCCGTTGATGCAGCCATTGAAACGGGGAATCCCATTGTCCTGGATTTGGGGAAAGTGACCTTTGTGGATAGCTCGGCTCTCGGGTTGTTGGTCATCTCCCATCAAAATCTCAAGAATAAGCAAATTCCATTTTTTCTTTTGAATCCGCAAACCTATGTCAAGCAGGTGTTGGATCTGGCCAATATTGGGAAGATGATTTCCACCCATCAAACCCTTGCCGACATTCCCAAGGGCGCTTCCGTCTCTAGTGTGACGCCAGCCTAGTTTTATTCTGCGAGTGAGAAGTTAGAAGGGGGAAGCAAAAAACAAGATGTATGAAAGCTCCTATGTTCTTCAGTTGTTCTGTCTACTTCCTTTTCCCTAATTTTTCTTTTCCCTTCTAACTTCTTCCTTTACACTTCTTTTCTGGTGATGCAGTATGGCTAATCAATCCAGGGCAACTTCTGCCTCTCAGTCTACCCTACAACGCATTTCTACCAGTCAGTTACGTCCGGGGATGTTCCTGGTTCGTATTCTTGATTCGTGGTGGAAGTCCCCATTTTTTGTGCATCGCCGTTTACTGAAGTCTGCCTCTGACGTTCAACAGTTAATGGATTCCGGAATCCGAGAGGTAGAAATCGATACGGCCTTGGGTGTGGATATTTCTACGGGAGAAGTCTCGGGGCCCGATGAAGACTCTTTCCCACTAGAACACACTAATGAGTCTATGGCTTCCATTGAGGCAACGGGTTCGCCTTCCTCCGAACGGGTGTCAGTGGCCCTTCCTTCTGAATCGTCGTCCGATACGGAGCCATCCGTCGAGGACTCTCAGGAACGAGAGGAAGTTGTGCAGTTGCGGGAGGCGGCCATGGCTGCGGTAGAAGGTGCCTTTGAGGGCGTAAAATCCGGACAACCGATTTCTCAGCCGGTGGCTCATTCAACCGCTCAAGCTCTCGTGCAGAGGACGCTGGATAATCCGGCGCTGGTGGCGGAAATTCTACTCCTCGATTCTCTGAAACAATTTGATAAAACCTTGTATGCGCATGTGGTGGATACGGCGGTATACTCCATTCTGGTTGGTCTTCAATTAGGCTGGGATGAGGGGGCGTTGGAGGCGCTGGGCGTCGCCGGGTTGTTGCATGATGTTGGGTATATGCGGTTACCGCAGAATATCGTCAAAGCCCATTGGGAGGGGCGAGTCGATTCGGTGCTCCTTCAGAAACACGTGGTGATGGGGGAAACGTTGCTGAAACGCCATGGTCAGTTTTCTTCGGATATTATTCGGATGGTGAGTGAACACCATGCCTATCAAGATGGCTCTGGGTATCCTGATGGAGTGGGCGGGGCACTGCTTTCCGAATCCGGACAGCTCTTAGGCATCGTGGATTTCTTTGATGAACTCATCACGGTCGGGGGCACGTCGGGGGCGTTGCCCGCCGCATTAGCGATACGGCGGCTCTATCAAGATGCGCAGAGGGGAAAATTTGCTCCACGCTATATTGAAGCCATGATTCGGATCTTGGGTGTGTTTCCCGTTGGTACGGTTGTACAACTTTCGACGGGGGAGCAGGCGGTGGTCATGAAACAACATCCAGAGATTGGCCTGAAGCCTCGGGTGAAAATCTTTCGTGGCCCTGATGGGAAGGTGCTTGAGGCACCGCAAGAGTGTGATTTATCTCAAGATGCCAGCCTTGGACATAATATCACTATTGCCAAGGTGTTGAGCCCAACCGAGTATTCTCTTGACCTTGCTGAGATGGTGACCTCGTGACTTGGAGCCATCCGTCGCTTTTTCAATCTTTATGGGATGGCCTGATGGTCGGCGTCTGCCTGGTCGATCAGGCAGGAAACATCCTCGATATGAATATGGCTGGTTCTCGGTTATTGGGTTGGGGCGCGGTCTGTCCGAACCCTCTGGCTTTTGAAGACGTCTTTGCCGGGGCCGAGTTTGACGGGGAGGAATTGGTGAGCGGCCAGGCCTTCCTCAGCCGACTCCAGGAACGGAAAATGATCTGGCTCCCTCGTGCGCGCTTGCGCGGTCGTGAAGGGATCTGGTGCTGGGTTGAGCTCAAAGGGGTGGTGGTTGATGATGAGGGTGCCTCGCAATTTCTTGCCGTCTTCAGGGATTTAGGCTCGGAAATTCAGCTGGCGGAAGACTATAGTCGCTTGGCGTCTATCCCTGAAGAAAGCCCTTTTCCCATTATTGAAGTTGATGTCGCAGGACATCTGCTCTATGCGAATCCTTCGATGGTGCGCTTAATGGAAGACGCCGGTATTGGCGAGGATGGGTTTACCACGGCCTTACCTGAACAGTTTCCCGCTCTCGCGGCCCGCTGCTTCTCCCATGGCCATCTTGAGTCGAATATTGACGTGCAGGTTGGCAAGAAGTATTACGACTGGTCCTTTTCCTCTCATCCTGAATTGGGACGTTTGCGTGGATATGGACGGGATATCACTGATTCAAAGCAAGCGGCGACTGAATTGTCAGCGTTTGCTGAAACGCTGGAAAAGAAAAATCAGGAATTAGATCAGGCCTTAATGAAAGCGGAGGCCGCCACTCGTGCCAAGGCGGCGTTCCTCGCCACGATGAGTCATGAAATTCGTACGCCTCTCAATGGTGTGATTGGAATGGCGGAATTGTTGTTGAGTTCGTCTCTGGATGTTGAACAACAGGAATGTATCACCATTATTCGAAAATCAGGGGAAGGCTTGCTTTCCATCATCAATGATATTCTCGACTTTTCAAAAATAGAATCCGGCCATATGGCGTTAGAGCATATCGGGTTCAATCCCCTGGTTTTAGTTGAAGAGGTGATGGATTTGTTTTTTGAGCGAGCCTATCAAAAGGGCTTGGATTTGGCCGCCTATGTTGCCCCAGATATTCCCCGTCATTTGTTTGGTGATCCCCACCGGTTACGACAAATATTGTGCAATTTTGTTTCGAATGCTCTTAAGTTTACGACTCACGGTTCCGTGTTGGTTGAGATCTCATGGCTAGCTTCTCACACCTTTGCCATGGCAGGCGGACAGAGAGAGGCTTCGGAGGGTTTCAGCGCATCCTCTCAAAATTCTCTGGGGACGGTTCGATTTGCGGTGAAAGATACGGGCATTGGGATGACGCAGCCCGTTCAACAAAAAATCTTTCAGGTGTTTACCCAAGCCGATAGTTCTATGAGCCGTAAATTCGGTGGATCGGGGTTGGGATTAGCCATTTGTAAACAGTTAGCCGAATTGATGAATGGGGTGGTTGGGGTCGAAAGTGTAGTCGGGGAGGGTTCGACATTTTGGTGTGATCTGCCTTTTCACCGTTCTGACCTCCTGGCAGAGAAGGCTTCTTTGTCCATTGAGGATCGCCAGCAACCTGTCCTGATCTGTGCTCCATGGAGCGCGTCCATTGAGGTGCTCTCGCGTTATCTGAAGGACCTGGGTGTCCATGTGAGTCGAGTGGAAACCATCAGCGACGCGGAGAAATTTTTCCTTCCAATGAAGGAGGCATCTTCTGATGTTTTGAGGGTGATCGTTGGCCGAGTAGGCCTCGATGAGGCCTGGCTGTCTTGGTTAAAGACTCTTCGTACTTCCCAGTCTGAAAGAGTGAAACTTTGGGGACTGACACCGTTTTGGTTGCGAAAAAGTCCGGCCGAGTCTCCAGGTCTCTTTGATGAAATGATGACCTTGCCGATTCATCGGGAGACTTTCATTCGATCCCTGTGTCCCGGAATGGAGGAGAAGGTGACGGTTGATCGGATTTCTCAATCGGTGACTCAAAAATTGATCTGCCATGAACCTGAACGTTTGGCTCGAGTGGATCAGCCGGTTCTTGGTGTGAGCCATCGGGAAACGTGGCCGGGTCCTTCCGTGTTAATTGTCGAAGATAATCCCGTGAATCAAAAAGTCGCTGTAGGGCTGTTTGAGAAACTCGGGTGTCGGGTATGGGTTGCCGAATCTGGGGATCAGGCCTTGACCCTTATTCAAGAGCAGGCCGTGGATGTGGTCATGATGGATTGGGAGCTGCCAGGGATGGATGGGTTTGAAACTGCCAGGGCTATTCGAGCATTAGAGTCCACGAATCGTCTTCAACGGAGTGAGGCCATGAGTTGGTTGTCGAGTGAATCACGCTCTCGGCCCTGCTCGCATCTTCCCATTGTGGGTATGACGGCCCATGGTCAAACGGAAAAGAATCAATTTCGTTGGAGACCGTTCATGGATGATTGTTTGGCCAAGCCTATCCATATGCAGGATTTGGCCCAGGTTCTCGAACGATGGGTTGGTTTCAAGGTGCCGCCAGGCAATCACCTGCCCCTCTCTTCCGAGGAGGCTGATGTGCCAGGAGCCAGAAAACGGCATGGTCGGGAGGAGTCATTCGAGAAGGGGCCGAGGCCTGCCTCTATGGCTCTCGACTCCAGTGTTCATCTATACGATTTTTCGGGCGCGCTGACATTTATGGAAGGTGATGAAGGGTTACTTTACTCGCTTTTTCAAATTTTTCTTGAAACAGCCCCTGATTTGATGCAGGGGATTCAGTCTGCAATGGCTTCTCAAGATCGGTCGAGCGTTCAACGCCATGTCCATCAATTAAAAGGTGCGTTGTGTGCTCTGCATGCCAGCCATTTGGCGGAGAGAGCTGAACGGCTTGAGGGGGCTGCGCTCGTGGACCCATTTCCGGATCTTCAGGATCAGGTGCACGCGATGAAGCGGGAGGTGGAGGCCCTTATGACCTTGCTTCGAACGAGACTTTCCGAAGTGAACGCGCTGGTCGAGGGACCGGAACACGGTAACCGAAAATGAGGGAAATTTTTTTTGGCATTACGTCGCTATTGTCGAGTTTTTCCTGTGTAGGGGCTTGAGGGGCCGAAGACAGGAAAAAATTCATGTATTTGCATGAAAGTCTCAAGTTTTCCAAAAATCAGTCCGATACGAGAAACATTATTGGCCAAACTCTAACGAGGGTATTACGATGAAAGATTTGTTGACGTTAAGTGAAGTGTCCACGTTCCTAAAAGTTCCAAAGTCGACCATTTACAAACTGGCGCGGGAACGCCGGCTTCCAGGTCATAAAGTGGGGAAACATTGGCGGTTTGTCCGTGAGGAAATTGAAGCCTGGGTCCAGAATGCCGGGGCCGAAGAACCCCTGGTTGGGGCCGGATCCGGGAATGGTAGCCGGGATCGATTTAGTTTGAATTAATGGGTCCTGTCCTTTTCTCTTACCTGTTCTTCGGGTGTGCCCTTCCGTGGAGACCCTGCCACTTATCGTATCGACGGCTCTCATTCTGAGGAGAGGAGGCCTCAGTTTGGGGCGTCGATTGTCATGAGCATTTCCTCATTGGACGTTTGTTGAGTGTTGTTCCCACCCTTCCGCCTTGCAGATCTACTGAGCGACTCTCCCAGCCTATTTTACGACCTTTGGGTTAGGCCTCATTGTGTTCTTCATTGGGAATGAACGCATTCCTCATCGAAGGTCTTTATCTGAATTCTGGTTGGAACCATCTCCGCTTCGGGGCGTTTTGTGAAAGTGATGGGAGAAAAAATAATTTCACAGAGCTCTTAAGAACGGAGGAAGACTAACCGAATTTTACTGTACCGCATGTGTGCATTGCCAAAATATTGTGACCAGTTCATCGTACATCCATGAATCCGTTTATGGGAGAGCTCACAGGGGGAAGGTCCTCCGAGTGGTAAGGAGTTTTGTATGAGTTTGATTGATACCAGTCTGAAAGTGTTGGTGGTGGATGATATGTCCACCATGCGGAGAATTGTCAAAAATGTGCTCAAGCAAATTGGGTTTTCTGACCTCACCGAGGCGGAAAACGGGCAAGATGCTCTGACCAAATTGAAGGCCGGTGGATTTGGGTTGGTGGTGTCAGATTGGAATATGCCTGTCATGCAAGGCATTGATTTACTGCGAGCCGTTCGGGCCGATCCTGAATTGAAGGCCCTTCCGTTTTTAATGGTGACGGCTGAAGCGCAAAAGGAAAATATTATTGAAGCGGTTCAAGCCGGGGTCAGTAATTATGTGGTGAAACCATTTACTGCCGAAGCGCTTCAGGGCAAATTAGAAAAGATTTTTGCGAATATCCAAGCTGCGAAGGGATGAGCGTGGGTAGCCAACATTGTTGACGTGGTGACTGAAAAAGGAGACTCCTATGCTGGTGGATCGGAATATTGATACGGATGAGGTCGAGACGCGAGACGAAGACAGCTCGATTAATAATGAGTTAGCGGAACTGAGTAAGTATGTGGAAATGATCACCGGTACGATTCGTGATATGGAAGCGCCTGTGGCGACCACGTCAGATCAACTTCCCCAAGCG
>JAOUQB010000266.1 GCA_029879555.1 Nitrospirota bacterium
GTCTTCTAAATAATCATCGACCAATAAGGGGTGAGATCTCAAATCAAAGGACGTTTTCTCAAGATAGCAGTCCAAGGATTCGGCATCATAAATAATTTGCATGGCGCGTCCGCCTAACACATAGGACGGACGGACCATGACTGGATAGCCAATATTCACAGCAATGAGGTGCGCTTCATGTGAAGAATGGGCTGTCCCGTTTTGCGGTTGCAGGAGGCCCAATTCAGTTAACATATCACTAAATCGTTTCCGATCTTCAGCACGATCAATAGCATCGGGCTGGGTACCAACAATGGTGACACCTTCTTGAGCCAAGGGGACGGCCAACTTGAGGGGCGTTTGCCCACCAAATTGTACGACGACCCCATCCGGCCGTTCGGTGTGAATAATTCGCAAGACGTCTTCTTTCGTCAAAGGCTCAAAATATAAACGGTCTGAAATATCATAATCCGTACTGACGGTTTCGGGATTACAATTCACCATAATGGTCTCAATCCCTTCCTCCCGCAACGCCATGGCGGCATGAACGCAACAATAATCAAATTCAATGCCCTGACCAATGCGATTGGGTCCCCCGCCTAAGATCATGATCTTTCTTTGTTTGGTGGGATGGGCTTCGCAGCTTGATCCAGCTGAAGAATATAAATAGGGCGTATGGGCCTCAAACTCCCCACCACACGTATCGACGCGCTTAAATACGGTGATGGGATCTCCGTGCAGACTCTGTCGTGCCTGACGAATCCAATCTTCATGATATCCAATCAATTGCGCCAACCGCTCATCAGCAAAGCCAAGTTTTTTGGCCTGCTGGAGCAATTCGATGACGACCGACGGCAACCCAATTGGCTTCTGTTTCTTTGTTCCGCTGCCAAGTTCGGCCTGACACGTGACCACCCAGAGGTTTTCAAATCGCACGATTTGTTGAATTTCATCTAAAAACCAAGGATCAATCTTGGTTTGTTGATAAACATCCTCAACTGACATCTCGAGTCGAAAAGCATCTGCCGCGTGCCACAATCGATCAGCCGTTGGTATTCGAAGAGCCGTTTGAATCATGTTCAGGATCGGATTATTGGGAGAAGGAGCTTTTAGCTTGCCATCCAATCCATGCAAAGACACCAACCCATAGCGATCTGTTTCAAGGGAACGAATGGCTTTTTGTAAGGCTTCCTTGAACGTTCCGCCTAAGGCCATGGCTTCTCCCACGGATTTCATATGGGTTGTGAGCGTAGGATCGATTCCTTCAAATTTCTCAAACGTAAATCGTGGAATTTTCACGACCACATAATCGATCGTGGGCTCAAAACATGCTTTCGTGACTTGGGTAATGTCATTAGGAATTTCATCCAAGGTATACCCGACAGCCAACTTTGCCGCAATTTTAGCAATAGGGAATCCGGTTGCCTTCGAGGCTAATGCGGAGCTACGAGATACACGCGGATTCATTTCAATGACGATCAGCTCTCCGTTTTCGGGATTCACCGCAAATTGAATATTCGAACCGCCTGTCTCTACGCCTATTTCGCGAATGATCCGTATCGCCGCATCACGCATATATTGATATTCTTTATCCGACAAGGTCATCGCTGGGGCCACGGTGATGCTATCGCCCGTATGCACACCCATCGGATCCACGTTCTCAATAGGACACACAATTACGACATTGTCCTTGGAGTCGCGCATGACTTCTAATTCGTATTCTTTCCAGCCTAACAGCGATTTCTCAACCAGAACTTGTCCCACGGGACTGGTCACCAAGGCCCAATCAATATATCGCTCAAATTCTTCCCGATTGTACGCAATATTGCCCCCCGCCCCTCCAAGTGTAAATGAGGGACGCACGATAGCTGGGAAGCCGATCTCTTCAATGAGCCGAAGGGCGTCTTCTCGTGATCGAATTGATCCGCTGGCAGCCGTTTTGAGACCAATACGTTCTATGGCCTGCTTAAAAAGATCGCGATCTTCAGCTTTTTGGATGGACTCGTAAGATGCCCCTAGGAGAGTGACGCCATATTTTTTCAAAATTCCCCGCTTGCTTAATTCAACTGTCACATTTAACGCCGTCTGGCCACCCATAGTTGGCAAGAGGGCATCAGGTTTCTCTCGTTCAAAGATGGCTTCAATGACTTCCACGGTAATAGGTTCAACGTAGGTGCGATCGGCAAGATCAGGATCCGTCATGATCGTCGCAGGGTTGCTGTTGAGTAAGACCACTTCATAGCCTTCTTCTTTGAGGGCTTTGCAGGCTTGTGCCCCGGAATAATCAAATTCGCAACCCTGGCCAATGACGATGGGGCCTGAACCTATTAAGAAAATACGATGGATATCATGACGACGAGGCATGGGTGACTTTTAATTTCCTTTACTGCTCATTGAAGAACTGGCGGAGATGGTTGAGGTTTTATTGGGTCTGTTAACGCTGGTCGGTAGTATTGCATGGCTTGCGGAATCCAGGCTTCGATTTGGTTAATACGTGTGACATCGGACGGATGGGTGGACAAAAATTCAGGAATGGCACTTTGACTTCGAAAACAGAATTTCCCGATCATTTTTCTTGGGCACCCACTCATCCGTTCCCAAAACGGGACCGCTTCCTTTGGGTCATATCCTGCCTTGGCCATTAACTGCAAGCCAATAAAATCAGCTTCGGTCTCCTGTTCACGAGAATTCGGTAAGGCCACGCCAACTCCGTAAGCACTCATCGCACCAATAGCCAGTCCGGGATCAATTCCCCCAACGGCTGCTCCGGCCAACGCTCCAAGTTGCCCTATCTGTTCCAAAATTCCTCGGCTATACCGTTCTGCCCCATGCCGTTGGAGGGCGTGTGCGACTTCGTGTGCCATCACCGTGGCTAATCCGGCTTCAGTTTTCGTATATTTTAAAAGGCCGGTAAAAACAGCAACTTTCCCACCAGGTAACGCAAAGGCATTCACTTGTTCCTCATCTTCAATAACCGCAAATTCCCAAACGTATTCTGGTTTATTCGCCGCTTTGGCAATTCGTTGGCCAATACGATTCACCATCAGCGTCACTTCGGGGTTTTTACTCAACGGAGCATTTTTTAACACCTCACGAAAAGCAGATAGTCCCAACGCGATTTCTTTTTCTTCGGAGATATAAATGAGCTGATCACGAGCCGTGCCTGGAGCTTTTTGACAAGACACGGTTAGCAGACACAAACCGGTCAAGCAAACGGAGGCAGCTATTCTCCATGTCGCAGCGTAATGAAAATACAGGTAATGACTCATGCTATGGCTCGGCTCGATTAGGGAATCCACATATACATCATGTGAGGCGTGCCTCCTTGCAAGACCCCAAGCATCGAGTTGGTGTTGATCTGAGGAAAGCCTATAGGGCCCACCGTGGGTGGGTCAAAATGAGAATACACATTTTGGTGAGTCTCACGGGAATTTCTGGTGTACGTGACGACTTGGGCATCACCTAATTTTGCGCGCTTTTTGGCCTGTTCGACCGCATCATCGAGATACCCGATCGCATCAATCAACCCTTCAGATTTGGCCACATCTGCGGTATAAATGCGCCCATCGGCCAACTGCCGAATCCTCGCTGGGGTAAGGTTGGGGCGGCCTTGTTCAACGACCGTGAGAAATCTGGCATACAATCGATCAATGACATCTTGAAAAATGGCACGCTCCTCATCATTCATCGCCCGGAATGGCGAACCCATCGCTTTCTTGGGTCCCGAAACAATGGCGGTTGGTTGAATCCCGATTTTTTCCAGAAGCCCTTGTCCATTGAGGGTGAGCATGATCACTCCAATACTCCCGGTAATTGTCGAAGGATGCGCTAAAATATAGTCCGAGGCCATGGCCACATAATATCCCCCAGAAGTTCCCATATCCATAATCGAAGAAATGATTGGTACGTTCCGTTTTTCTTTAAACGTTTGAAGTTCGTGATACAAAATGTCTGAGGAGGTGACCGTTCCCCCCGGAGTATTGATACGAAGAATAATGGCCTTAATATGATCGTCTTTTTCTGCTTTCGTTAATTCTTCTTTGAGTCGAGCCGGAAGACTTGGTTCCGAAAAAATCCCGTCGTCTTTGCTTGTCGTTAAGGTTCCGGAAATATCAATTAACAAAATTTTTTCAGAACCTTCACCGGAAATCGTGGTTTCCTGTAAGGCTCTTTCCCCCCCCGAAAAAAGATCGACATGAATGCATCCGCCTAAAATGAGAAAAAAGAAAAGAACCCCGATCAGTCGCTTACCCATGCCATTGCCCCTTCATCATGTCGACAAATTGTTGAAAGAGATAGGACGAATCATGTGGACCTGGCGACGCTTCAGGATGGTATTGGACTGAGAGAATAGGATGATCCAAGCCAACCATTCCTTCGAAACATCCATCATTCAGACTACGATGCGTCACTTCCATTCTGCCCATC
>JAOUQB010000267.1 GCA_029879555.1 Nitrospirota bacterium
AACGTGCCGGGGGGCCTATATGCCTTTGGGAATTATCATTATTCAACACTCCCAGAATATGCGGCCTCACACAGGAGAAAGTTTTCTCATGCGTCCGGTCTTCGTCCACGCTTGGCGGGAGCGCGGCCTGTCGGCTGAGTGCGGTTGATTAGGGAGGTGGAGCGAGGGCGATCTTAACGAGTGATGGATTGAGATGTGGAAGACAGGGCCGATTCTACTGTCCCAACAATTGTGAGGTGTTTCCTCACATTTGTCAGTTCGAAAACATCTCCAGCTGAATGTTGCGACTGGCATAATGAAAACCGGACATTGAGTTCCCTGCACCCTAGGTTGGCGAGAATAAGCAGCGCCAAACCGGCACTATCAATAAAGGAAACTTCACGAAGATCAAACACGATATGAGAGACGCCTGAAGCTTGGACAGTTTTCATCGCGCTCTGAAACATATGTCCGGCCTTGAAATCCATTCGGCCAGATCTTTCCAAAATATAGCATCCTTGTTGCAATCGTTCCTGAATCACCATGCTGTGAATTTCCTGAGAAAAAAATTGAAATGGACCCTTGGCCTCCGGGTAAAGAATGCGTCCTCCTTTGTCCTATCGGATTGAATCGAAGGCATCTACACCAGGCGGGGATGGAAGGTGTCGCTCATGACGGCACAACCGAATACTTGTCCGTGTAGAAAAACATCAATGGGTTGCCTTGTCCCTCAGCATGTGCGCATGGCTTACATCAGGTGTCCTCCTGGCGACATTGCCCCCATCTTCCATGCCCGTCGAGATGCGGTATCTTTTTGAAATATAGAGAAAAATCACCCTATTGGAGGGGACACTATCAGGCTTTCTGGGGCTCAATCATGTGGAACAATCAACCGAAACGAGAAAGGTGAACATGTATTCGTCGATGTTCCCTCCCTGAAAACTGGAGGGGCAGTCGAGTCTGGGGCTGGAGAGCCCTCATTTGGAGGAACGCTAGATATTCTCATGTCATTCATTGAAGTTGACGATATTCAATCCCTCCAGATTGGAACCTGGGTGAAGCTCGAAGGCTCCTGGTTCAGCCACCCTTTCCCCACCAATACTTTTACAATCAAATCCGCTGAAGATTTGGCCACCATTCAAGGTCTGACCAACGTGACGATTTTGTATGATCCAGATCGATCAGAACCTTCCAGTTCCGACGATCTATCAAGTCTCAGCGATGATGAAGTGCAGGATTCGACGGATTCAGTAGATACAGACGCTCAAGAAATATTCTCAAATGAAAGCGAGAACACCCAACACGAAGACGGGGCACTCATCCCCGAGTCAGCGTTGTCCGAGCTGTTGGATCGACGTGAAGATTATCATGAATTTTTTGATCATCTTCGAAAGGTTGAAGGGGCCTATCAAAAAACGTTGTCCCAAGGCCAGGAGCTGTTTCAACAGCTGAGTGGCAAACGCCCGGCTGGTCTGAAGACGGGTGATGCCATGATTACGAATATTATGCAGGCGTTGAATAATCCAAAAACGGCGATGTCACTTATTGATCTCGTCGGCAGTAATGGGGTGGCGTGGGGGCTTTCTGAGCATGCGATCAATGTCTGCACGCTGTCCTTACTGATTGGACGTCAATTTTCCCTCGAAGATGAGCTCTTGTTGGAGCTTGGCCGGGGAGCGCTGTTTCATGATGTCGGGTACCGGGCGCTTCCCATGAAAGTGAAGTTTCAGGCTGGAGGGATGAAAGTCGAGGCCGACCCGGAGCTTCGTCTGTTACATCCGGAGATGGGAGCTCAACTCATGGCCTCGTTTTTGAGCGCCGGCCCGTTGCTTGTTGAGATTATTGCGCAACATCATGAGCGACTGGATGGGTCAGGATTTCCCAAAGGCTTAGGAGGAGAGGCTCTCTCCTTGCTCCCACGAATTGTCATGGTGGCGGATCATTATGATGAACTGTGTAATGCGCCAAATCCGGAAACCAGTCTCAATCCGCATGCCGCGTTATCGCGTTTATTTCGCCATGTGGTGATGAAGGGTGAATCTGCTAAATTCTGTGAGCGTGTGGTTCAGGCGTTGGTGCAAGCTATTGGCGTCTATCCACCAGGAAGTTTGGTGGAACTCAATGACGGGTTTATGGGGATCGTGTCTTCGATTAATGTGCATCAACCCACCAAACCCATCGTATTACTGTATGCGCCCTGGCTCTGTCGTAACGATGGCCTGTTGGTCAATTTGGCCCATGACGAGAAGTTAGAAATTAAACAAGCTGTCCATGCGAAGGATATTCCTGAACAAGTCTTGGCTTATCTGAGTCCTCGTCGCATGGCCATGTTTGTCCATGCTGCAGAGCCCATTACCATGGGATTCAATAGCCGTCGATCCCGCGCCCTTAAGCCCGCCTTGAAACACTAGCGGACCCTTCCTCATTGAGACGTCAGCCATGAGGCGTGAAACTAGTGGTGGGATTTTTTGAACCACCCATGAGCTTCAGGATAAAACGTGAGGAAAATTTCGGTAATCATATCCGTCAAATACCTGACCAATTGGATTGTAGCTTTTTGATTGCTCTTTTGATCTGCAGGCGTTTGGCATTGCTCCCAGAGAATGCGTAAAGTTTCTTGCTTCTGTGTCAAAACCCGTTCGGTTTCTTGTTGCCAGAAGAGAGGAAATTCACGAGGGTCGCTATAGTCCCCTCGGCCTCGCCCGCAATGGGTGACCGCCAAATAGCGCAAGATCGCGTCCCGCGTTTGGCGGTTCAGAAAATCCGGGACCCAAGAAATGGTGTTGGGGTCCTTCTCATCCTGACTTTTGGCGTAGGCCGTGCCTCCCAACGCTCC
The DNA here is from genome assembly GCA_029879555.1 of Nitrospirota bacterium. GTDB lineage: Bacteria > Nitrospirota > Nitrospiria > Nitrospirales > UBA8639 > Nitrospira_E. The sequence goes on from JAOUQB010000267.1 coordinate 2,816, forward strand.
CAAGATCGCTCCTCCAAGCGTGAAGAACCCATGCGATAATCCGCCGGTCGCAACATCGGACGCAAATCCTGCGGCCGCGCCACTCACCAGCCCGCTCCAGAAACTTTCTTCTTCCCAGGGCTTGCGTTCCCCGGGCACAGTGACATCTTCTAATCTCGATTGAATGGTATGGGCGGTGTCGCCTGATAAGCCATGGAGTTCAATCAATTGCGTGCTCATGGCTGCGATACGATGAGCTAATCGTTCATCCATGGCTTGGATGCGACGTTTGAGGAGTGATTTTGTGGACTGGCCGGCGACTTTCTCCGGCAGCGTTTCGGTGTCCTTGGCCGTCTCGACTAACATGTGGGCCATGTACTTCATGCTCTGTTGGAGTACGGCGAGTTGTTGCTCCCGCCAGGCGCTGGAGAGTTGAACCATGATGGGCTGTCGATCTTCCGGCAGTGCTTGAACAATGCGATCCCATAAGAGGCCTTCCTGTACCCAACATCGGGTAAAGGCATCGAGGCTCATGACATCATGAATGACCGCTTGTGATGCCCACTGGTGTTTCCAGCGAGCGTTCAATTGGCGCTGTTGATCGGGATCGGTCAGGCCTGTTTGATTGAGGAGCATGATGACCGGCTTGTTGAGCCAGGTCAGGAGATCCAGTTCGGGTTGAAGGTACCCGGCCATAGCTGGGTCTTCTGTCGCATTGACCAAATAGAGGACGATGTCGGCCTCCTCATGGACGTTTCGAATAGCTTGTTGGCTGCACCAAAACGGTTTGTCGGCCAATCGGTCCCAGACTTGTGACACCATCCACCCGATGGGGTTGGAGCGGCCTTGAAGGCGCTTCAAGAGTTTATGACTATTCCCGAACCCGGGTGTATCCCAGAGCTGCAGTTGTAGGCCGTCTGGCGTTTCGAGCAACAGGAATTGTTCGTTTTGGAGGGTGACATGCGCCTGATCCAGCACTTGCCCAACATCTTTGCGGAGGAGCGTGCGGGCCAAGGTGGTTTTTCCGATATTGGTATGGGAAATGAGGGAAAGCGTGATGGAGTTGGTCATCGTTTCCTGGCTTTACCCAGACGCGGGCCAAAACCCGGTTTGCGCTTGGTGAAGGAACTCGTCCTGTGAGGTGGTCGTGGGATCCAGCGGAACAATGTCAAGATGGTATTGGTGACTGAGGCGTTGCCAGGCTTGTCGACGTTCCGTCACTCGCCTTTCCTCGATAGCTTGGCGATACGGTTCTTCATCAAGCAGGACCAGAAGTCTAGAACGTGATCTGACGGCATCTATCTGCGTTTGAATGGTATGAAGCCATTCTCCCTGCACTTCCCCTTCAGGTGTTTGGCCTGCATTGAAGATCACCACATAATTGCGAACCGGTGTTGGGCTCTCAAGCCACGTTGGGGTTTCTTGACCGAAAGGCATCGCCGGGTGCCAGTGGATACTGGCCAGATTTCCAAAGAGATCCAGAAACGCTCGATCTAGGAAATTTTTGGCTTTTGAGGATGGTTGATAACTATAAGGGAGAATGTCTACCTGCACGCCTTGTCCCCGGTCAGGAGCCAACAGATGAACAAAATAGGGATGG
>JAOUQB010000268.1 GCA_029879555.1 Nitrospirota bacterium
CCGCTGCCCTTTTGGGGACACAAACGATGCGAGCCACCGATTCAATCCCCTGTCATGGAACCTTTCCATTTGGGAAACGTGTATTTCGTGATTGGAAGCGTGGGGGCCATGGTTCCGTCGATCTCAACAAAGCACTAGCCGAATCCTGCGATGTCTATTTTTATAAAGTCGGGAACCAATTAGGAATTGACCCCATTGCCACCTATTCTCGCCAATTCGGGTTAGGAGAAAAAACGGGAATTGCCTTGTCATCCGAACGATCAGGATTAGTACCCTCCACCGAGTGGAAGCGAAAGAATCGAGGAGAGCCCTGGTATCCTGGTGAAACCATTTCGATTGCCATCGGACAAGGCTTTTTATCAGTAACCCCCATTCAAATGGCAAAAATGATGTCCATCGTCGCCACCGATGGGCGAGTGGTACAACCACGACTCCTGAAGGCCTCTCGGCTCCGACGGACAGGAAATCTTAAAGAAGAACCGCCCCAATCCACACAACAGCTATCAATACCACCAGAAATTTTTTCTCAAATCAAAAAAGGCTTAGCCGCCGTGGTCACCCGGGGGACGGCGCAACGTGCTCAATCAGCGATCGTCAGCATTGCGGGAAAAACCGGAACTGCCCAAGTGGTGGCTTTGAAGGATGATGATGACAAGTCCGAAGTCGCCAAAAAGCATCGTGACCATGCGTGGTTTGTCGCATTTGCCCCCGTTGAAGAGCCAAAGATAGCCGTGGCAGTGATCGTCGAGCACATGGGGCATGGTGGGTCTGCCGCTGCCCCACTGGCCAAAACCTTAATTGAAGCCTATATGAACGGGACAGATCCCCAACCGGCTGGTTTGTTGTAAAAAAATTTCCTGATCGGCACCCCATTTCATACCCTCTATGACACCCTTGATGAATGACAATGTGAACCGACGCGGGTTTGACACCTTCGATTGGTGTTTCCTCGGCATTATTGCTGCCATCATTTCAATCGGCATACTTTCGATCTATAGCGTCACCAATTCAGGCCCACAGACGAAATTCCCCATCTATCTAAAACAGACAACCTGGATGGTTGTGGGAATCTTGGCATTCCTCGTGGCCGCAGGCATCGACTATCATAAATTTGCCAGATTTTCCTATCTATTATATGGAGCAGGACTCATCCTGCTCATCGTTGTCATCTTGATCGGGAAAACTAGTCGAGGATCTCAACGGTGGATTCAACTCGGACCTTTCATGGTTCAACCCTCGGAGTTCATTAAGATACCTCTGATGCTCACATTGGCTTCCTACTATGGTGCAACCAGCCGCGAGGGATGGTTGCGACGTCTGATTATTCCTGCTCTGATTGTGCTGCCGGGGTTTTTGCTTATTCTAAAACAGCCGGACCTCGGGAGTAGCTTGGGCTTCCTTGTCATTTTTCTGGTCATCATCCTCACGGTGGGCATGAAGTCCAAAGCCTTCGGATTCATTGTCTTAGCCGCGCTCATGTTATTCCCTTTTGCGTGGGGGGGGGTCTGGGGCTCACTCCATGGCTACCAGCAAGATCGAATTTTAAGTTTCGTAGACCCGAATTCCGACCCTGGCGGGAAAGGCTATCACGGCTTACAATCGCGTATTGCCATTGGCTCTGGTCAGTTATTGGGAAAGGGTCTCCAGGGAGGCACCCAAACGCAGTTTAAGTTCCTCCCCGAAGGGCATACCGACTTTGTGTTTGCGGTCTTTGCTGAAGAATGGGGCTTCCTGGGGTCGCTGATTCTCTTAACGTTATATGTCATAGTCTTATTAATGGGGCTAGAAATTGCCTTCAATGCGAAAGATGTGACCGGATCGTTGCTTGCGGTAGGAGTCGTGGCCATGCTGAGCTTTGGGGTCATTGTAAACATTGCGATGACCTCGGGGTTGGCTCCCATCGTCGGCATTCCCCTCCCCCTCATGAGTTACGGAGGAAGTGCCATGGTGGTCAATCTCACCGCACTGGGCCTATTACTCAATGTGAAGCGAAGGCGGCTTTCGCTCTTATAACCATGCCTTCAGGCAATCAGCCGATCGGGACCGCATTACTCCCAAAATGTGGTAGGCTACAAGAGTCATTGTATTTCGCATATTCGCAAGTAGAATATTTTGAATATTAGCATCGAACTATTATACCAACGAGTACAGGTTAACTAGGAACAACAACAGATTATTCATCTTATGAATTAGGAACACGTCTCAGAACAACGTCGCGATCCACCCTGCATTGTGGGTATCAGCCGCTCTCGCGGTTCACATGAAGCCCGGACTCTCCCCAAAAGAGCACCAGAAAACTCTTTCATGAGTTTTTCGCTCCGGCTGGTCTCACAAAATTTTCCACAAGCTAGGACTGGCTCGCGCAAGCTTCTGAGTGCGGAAGGAGGCATCTATGGGATCTGAAATTGCCATTAGCGTCACTCAAGAAGAAACTCGAGTGGCCGTTCTTGAAAATCGAGTCGTCACGGAACTCTTTGTCGACCGTCCTCGCAAAAAAGATTTCGTCGGCGATATCTATAAAGGCAAAGTGATCAAAGTCTTACCGGGCATGCAAGCCGCCTTTGTGGACATCGGCTTAGATCGTGCGGCCTTTATCCACGTCTCTGACCTTTCGGTCGGCACGGAACCCGGCGATACCCTTGTGGAAAGCGAAGGGGACGAGCCAAGTTCCGACCTGCCCCGACCTCGTCGTCAAACAGCCCGTCCCATTGAAAGTTTGTTGACGGAAGGGCAAGAACTGTTGGTGCAAATTTCCAAAGGACCCATCGGAACCAAAGGTCCACGGATTACCACCTATGTTTCCCTCCCTGGCCGGTTTTTGGTCTTAATGCCCAATGTCGATCATGTTGGGGTATCGCGCCGCATTACGCACGAAGAAGAACGCCATCGGTTAAAAGATTTAATGCGCCGTATTAGAAAGCCGGAATATGGGTATATCGTCCGCACCGTGTGTGAGGGAGTGCCTGAAGAAGATCTGGTGTCCGATACCAAATTCCTGACCGCCTTGTGGGAAGACACATTGAAAGCCGCGAACCAACAACCGGCACCCGCTCTGCTTCATACGGATCTGTCTCTTCCTCTTCGAATCGTTCGAGATCTCTTCACCAAAAAAGTCGACCGATTATTAATCGACGCAAAAACCGGGTTTGATGAAGTCAAAGAATTTGTGCGTCGGTATCTTCCCGAGCAAGCCTCTCGCGTGCATTTCTATGACAAGAAGCAGGAAGGGTTGTTTGACCATCTTGGCATTGAAATGGAAATTACACGTGCTCTGAGTCGAAAGGTCTGGCTCAAATCCGGAGGTCATATTGTGATCGACCATACCGAGGCCATGACCGTCGTGGACGTGAATACGGGACGATTTGTCGGAAAACGGGACCAGGAAGAAACGATTCTCAAAAACAACCTGGAAGCGGCGAAAGAAATTGCCTATCAAGTGAAACTCCGCGGCATTGGCGGCATCATTGTGATTGATTTCATCGATATGGAACGAGAACGAAATCGAGAGAAAGTCTATCAGGCCACAGTTGATGCCATGGTTAATGATAAGGCGCAAACACGTATCTCCCGTATTTCCGATCTTGGACTCATCGAAATTTCTCGGGAACGCGTACGGGAAGATCTTTTGCGAACACTATCTGAAGTGTGTAACGACTGTGAAGGCCGAGGCTATACCAAATCCACCATGACTGTGGCCTATGAAATTTTTCGTGATATTCGGCGAATTGGGATTACCCGTGGACCTGCTCAACGCATCGTGGTAGGGGCAAACCCCAGGGTCATTGAACTTCTCTTTGATACGGAGCATGGGGGCATTGAACAATTAGAACAAGAATTTCAACAACAGGTGCTTTTCAAGGCTGATCCTCTCTTGCATCTTGAACAATATGATATTGTGGTAGTTGGCAAAGTCGCACAGCGAGCCGAATCTCGGGCAGCATCCTAGACAGAGACGATGAGCCAGTCTTCCGACTTGCAAGGATGGTTGGAACTGCGAGCGGTCAAAGGACTCGGCCCCATCACTTACACACGGCTGATCAATCGATTTGGTTCGCCTGAAGCCATTCGTAAGGCCAATCTTTCTGAACTTGTCGCAACAGGCGATCTCTCATCTTCCCTGGCCTCGGCCCTGCACCAACCCCTTTCAGCCAGCACCATACAACACATCCAACGTGAATTGGAGGCAGTAGAGGCGGGAAAATTTTCCATCCTGACCCTCACAGATCCCGCCTATCCCACGCGGCTACAAACCATTACTGATCCGCCGCCAATTTTATATTACACAGGACAATTGCTAGAGAGTGACCAACAAGCTCTGGCCATCGTTGGCGCACGAAAAGGATCTCATGCAGGACGAGCATTCACCAGCCAACTCAGC
>JAOUQB010000269.1 GCA_029879555.1 Nitrospirota bacterium
TTGGTCTCGAAGCGAGGACAAGGGTTACAGTGAAAGCCATCAATATCGACTGATATCCAGCCATACCCAACATATGGCGTTTAGCATGGCACATAGAGGTTACCTGGCAACGAAAAAATCGGGGGGCGTTGATAATTTTTCGGAAGGGAAGGGAAGGGGGTAATCAAAAAGCAGGAGGAGTGCAAGGCTTGTCCGAAAAAGCGTCTCGCATATTCCAGTAGACCTTAACTGAACGCAAAGACGTCCATCTGAACCGATTTCAAAGGTGTGGCGTTCCCGTGAACCATTCGTCGAACTTTTTCCGTAGTATCACGGCTAAAGACAGGCTCGCCGCAGTGGGAGCAGACCGTGGCTGGAACGTTTTCAACTCGGACTGCTCTTCCCTCAATATCAAACACTTCGTGAACATGGTCTTCGCGACTTTCAGTTTTTCCACACACGTGACATCGAAACATACTTACCTCCGTTTTATGAAATCATACCACCCTTCTGGATCCGGTTCATAGATTGTGATGATCTTTAAAAAGTCGGACTCGACGTAGGAGACTTGAATGTGCAGGGGGCGTCTCGCTTGAGAGAAACCAAGAAGAAGACAGCTTGGGGCATACTTGTCATCAGGGTAATCTTCAATACATTGGGCGTTGTGTCCAACTTGTCGGATCTCGGCTTCGCTGATATTTCGCTCAATGGCTCGCTTGAAGGCATGTCGAGTAAACTCAAATTGTCCATTGAGGAGTTGTTGGCGAATGGTCTCAAGGCTTCTCATGAACATGAGAATATCACGTTAGTTCAATAAAAAAATGGTTCCATAACTGTGCCATATAAGTTCATCTTTGTACACGGTACGCCAAAATCGATATTGTGCCAAAATTGGTCAAGCTTGGTTGTGATCCGCATGAGCACATGGAGAAATACGAATTGAAGGAAGTGCGCAAATCATCGGCCAGGTTGAGCTTGGCATGGGCATTATGAAATCCGATGTTGATCTCTGTAGGCATCAGGATGGCCTCGTCCATATCAGTCAGCTTCCCAATCGTTTTATCAGCGTTCGCAATCCCATCGTCCAGGTGAATCAACAGGTCAAAGTGACGGTCTTGGAGGTCGACGTTCCCCGGAAACGCATATCCCTCTCCATGAAAGCCGCGCCAGGCGCCACGTAAACCGTATCGACGAGTCAAGATCAAGAGATCTGTGGAGCCACGTATGTGTGGTCTCCAGACGTGTCGCTTGCACGAATGCATACTCTGTGATAATTTGATGAGCATCGTGTAAGACCTCTTCTATTCGAGGTGGCAGGCCTCGAGAACGTGGAAGAGTGACTTGCACGATTTTTTTGTTCCAACCCCTCCGTGGTCACCTGATAGCAGGAAGAATCCCAGACGGATCCAGGAGTTGTGTCGTGAAATCGCCATGATGGTCGGATCAGGCCGACATCTGAGCGTGTTTTATGATGTGTGTAACGTATTGCATGGTTCTATGGTGAACCGAAAGAAGGGTAAGTGAAGGAATGGTGAAAAAGATTGTGACCAAGTTCCGTGAGGGCATCAAGAATGCCTCGGAGATTGGCTATCATATTGTCGTGTTGTGTTTGAGTGCGGGGATTGCGATGTCGCTCCCGACCGTGGCCACAAGTTTTCTGGCCTACTGGACAAAGGTGGAGAAGGAAAAGGCGTCGCTCGTGGCCTTGGAAATAGTCGTGGCGGCGTTACTGATTATCGTGATGACCTATATACGGAGAAGTGTGAAGGATCGAAAGCTGGCCAAAATGGCCATCGATGCGGGTTTCGTGTCATTTTTTCCCCACCGGGCGCGACGGGCTGAGGATGGGATTCGTAAGCTCCGGGAGACCCAGGGGCGTGGCCGGACGGTCATGGTCATCGGATCGAGTGGGTATGACACGTTGCGTGATCAGGTGGGGGACTTAACGACGGTGTTGGATAAGTGCCTGGGAGCCAACATCATGTTGGTGAACCCTTTTAGCCAAGGCGCCAGTGCACGTATCCGGGCGATTGCGGATCCGATGATGTCGATTGAGAAATATCGAGAGGGAGTCAGGCAAAGTATCGAATTGCTGAAGAGACTTCAGGCGGTCGGAAAATCCGTCAAACTCAAGCTCTATTCGGATCCGCCGCTTCTGAAATTAGTGATTCTTGGAGACTATCTCTGGATGCAGCATTACCATACCGATCTGGATATTCAGGAGATGCCGGAATATGTGTTGCGGCACAACGCGAACGACCACGGGTTGTACACGTTGTGTTATCAATATTTCGTCCAGCGATGGGAGCGGACCGAAATACCGGAGTACGATCTGGAGACCGACGAGTTGGTGTATCGGAATAAAAATGGCGGCGAAGTCAGAAGAGAACAGTTTTGGCCGGAAGACGTCCCACAGAGCAGAGAGCAGGAAAGAGACGTTCCCGCATTGATAGCCACAACGTCCACCACCATGGCGCATCCAGCGCTAGAGTTAGCCATGTGTCGAATGGAGATGGAAGAGGCCGGACCGCTTTGACGGAAGAGCTAAGACGGGACTTGATCGTGGCCTGATTGTATAACACGTTCCGTGTGACATGCCCTTGATTACGACGCGGTCCCTAAGGCGGTTGTAATCAGGGCCTGCGCTTCTTCTTGGATTTGCCTGAGATGTGTTTCACCTCGAAAGCTCTCGGCATAAATTTTATACACATCCTCGGTCCCCGAAGGACGAGCGGCAAACCATCCATTTTCCGTCATCACTTTCAGCCCGCCAATGGCACTGCCGGTTCCTGGTGCTGATGTCAGAATGCCGGTAATCTTTTCTCCCGCTAATTCGGATGCCTGAATTTGTTCTGGCGCAAGTTTCTTGAGGACAGCCTTCTGCGCGGGCGTGGCCGGGGCATCGATCCGCTCGTAGACCGGAACACCCAATTCCTTTGTCAGGTCGAGATAAAGTTGGCCCGGGTCGCGTCCGGTTTTCGCCATCATTTCTGCGGCCAACAAATCCAGAATGATCCCGTCTTTATCGGTCGTCCAGACCGTTCCATCACGACGAAGAAAGGACGCACCGGCACTTTCTTCTCCTCCGAACCCGACAGACCCGTCAATTAGCCCATCCACAAACCATTTAAATCCGACCGGCACTTCCACAAGGCGCCGCCCTAATTTGGCGGCAACTCGATCAATCATGCTGCTACTCACGATAGTTTTTCCCACCGCTGCATCCTGCCGCCAGCCTGAGCGTTGAGTGAACAGATACGAAATGGCCACGGCCAGATAGTGGTTGGGATTCATGAGCCCTGCCGTACGCGTGACGATCCCATGCCGGTCGTGGTCGGTATCGTTGGCGAAGGCAATATCGAAGCGATCCTTCAGGGCAATGAGGCCAGCCATAGCGTAGGGGGAGGAGCAGTCCATGCGAATCTTTCCATCCCAGTCCAGATTCATAAAGCGAAAGGTTGGGTCTACTCCCTCATGCACGACTGTCACTGCGAATTTATATCGTTCGGTAATGGGTCCCCAATAAGCCACCCCTGCGCCACCAAGCGGATCAACTCCGATGGAAAGTTTGGCGTTGCGGATTACTTCCATATCGATGACGTTCCCTAAATCTTCAACATACGAACCCACATAGTCATGCTGGTGTGTGGTAGAAACCCGGCGGGCCTTTTCATATGAGATACGTTTCACACCACGGAGGTCATCAGTCAGAAATGCGTTGGCTTGCTGTTCGATCCAGGTCGTCACGTCGCCATCAGCCGGGCCGCCATGGGGCGGGTTATATTTAAAGCCACCGTCTTCAGGCGGATTGTGTGAAGGCGTAATGACAATGCCATCGGCCAAGCCCGTCTTCCGATTACGATTGTAGGTCAGGATGGCATGGGAAATAACCGGCGTCGGCGTGTACCCGTTGTCGCGGTCCACCATCACGTTCACACCGTTGGCGGCGAGCACTTCAAGCGTACTCGCCAGGGCAGGCTCGGAGAGGGCATGTGTATCTATGCCTAAAAAGAGAGGCCCATCAATATGCTGTTGCTGACGATAGAGGCAAATGGCCTGGGTGGTGGCCAGGATATGCGCTTCATTGAACGAGTGTTTCAGCGAGGACCCGCGGTGTCCGGATGTTCCAAAAGTCACGCGCTGCTCAGGCACCGAAGCGTCCGGGTGACCGGTGTAATACGCGGTGACCAACCGAGGAATATTGGCAAGCATAGAAGGCTCGGGAAGTTGTCCGGCAAGCGAGCTGACATGTTTCATGAAATCTCCATGGTAAAAAAAGAGGGGATCCGTCGTTTCTGGCTTCAGGGAGACCTTACCGAGTTTTCTCAAAGTATTCAAAGGTTCAAGGTTACATTATAGAACCCTCTGCAAAAGTCCGCTGCATTGAGGGTCTTGGA
>JAOUQB010000270.1 GCA_029879555.1 Nitrospirota bacterium
TCTCGAATCAATCCGAAATTACAACCTTAACGCGGACCCAACCTGGTGGCGCTGTGACGATTACAGCGAGGGTCATCGAACTCTCAAAGAGCAATATCATCTCGACGACAAATGAAAATGCCAATGCCGGGGATATTACAGTAACGGCCACCGAACGTCTTTCACTGTTGAATCCTAAGAGTTCTTTTAGTTCTTCTGATAAACCTAGTTCGATTGCAAGTAATTCTTTGGCAATTACAGGAATAGAAATATCTGGTGCTCCAGGAGATATTTCTATTTTCACCCCATTACTGGTAATAGATGGAGGCTCGAAGATCAACAGCTCAAGCGGATCGGCCGGGATCGGCGGAAATATATCCGTGAACTCGCAGGAAATAATTATATCAGGCGAAACCAGTGAGATAAGTAGATTCAATAATTTTGGCAATTTTCCGTCCTCGGGGATTTTTACGGGGTCGTTTGGTGGCAATTGTTTGGGACCTTGCGGCGATTCGGGGAATATTACGATCTTTACGGATTCAATAGTTATGAATGCTGGAGCTCAGATTAATGGCAGTACAGTGACCGAGGGGAGTGGCGGCGAGATTCACGTCACCGCGTCGGACAACATCTCGATTTCCGGTTCCCTGGTTGATGGCACTCCTGGAGGAGTTTTTAGTGGCGCTACTGGAACGGGGGATGGCGGTAATATCGCTCTAATCGCTGGCCAGAATTTCACTTTGAGTAACGGCGCGACGGTCTCCGCCGGCAGCAGCGGCCCAGCCAATGCCGGGAGCATTCAAGTGCAGGCAACTGATACCATTTTGCTTGATGGTGCCACCATCACCACTGAAGCCGCACAAGCCTCTGGGGGGAACATCAAGCTTACCGCCCAAGACCTCATTCAATTAAACGACAGTACGATTTCCAGCTCGGTGCAGGGAAATGCGACCACGGGAGGCGGCGATATCAATCTCGATCCGGACTTCATCATTCTGCAGAACAGCCAAGTTCTGGCCAAGGCCGTGGCGGGCCAAGGCGGCAATATTACCCTGATTGCCAATAAGGCGGTCTTAGTGGATTCGTTCAGTACGCTGGATGCGTCGTCGGCGTTGGGTATCAGCGGGTCGGTGACTATTGAGGCCCCGACGAAATTTCTGAGTGGGGCCATTCTTCCGTTAGAGCCACAGCCGGTCAATGTGGCGGCGCTCTATGGCGCCCGTTGCGCAGCGGGAGCTGGTGGGAATTTCAGTACGTTCGTGGATTCAAAGACGGACAGCCTGTCCCCAACACCCGGGACGTTCCTCGCCAGTCCGTTACTCAATCTTGCCTCCTCGGCTCATGCGGTTGCGGAACGCCCAGTTGGTCAACAAAGCCCGATCCTCACTGCCTCCATTGCTCCCCTTGTGCTGGGTCATGCTGGTGAACCCACCACAGCCTGTCCGTAATTTCCTGTCCTCGCATCTCTTTCAGCCCCCGCGCTTTTTCAAGTCCTCTTGGACCCTTGGATAAATACTTGGTGGGATGGATCGCCGCCCCACCCTAAGACCTACAGGGGGCAAGCTCAATGTCCCGCAGGGATGAGGAGAGAATAATGCTGAGAGGACTCACGCGATCTTGTTCTCTATCCTCGCTTCTTGTGCTGAATTAGGAAAACATTTCCTGTAGGACCGCCAGAGTCTTGCCTGCTGTCGTATGGTGAATAGCCCCAAGTTTTTTCAGTAAACGTGATCGATCAACGGCCCTCATCTGATCTAAGGCAATGTCACCTTTCTTGCCCTGAAAGGTGGTTTTCACTCTTGACGGAAAGTTACGTAGGGTCGTGGTCATCGGCGCAATAAGAACCGTTCTTAACGTCTGATTCATTTCATTGGGCGAAATCACCAAGGCCGGTCTTGTCTTGTTAATTTCTGAGCCTTGTGTGGGATCTAAAGAAACCAGGTAGACCTCGAACTGGCTCACCATACCCATTCGTCCTGGTCAAAATCATTGTTCACATCATTGATAAGCAGTTCTTCATCGCCGGCTCCAGCTTCCATAAAGGCCTCAGCCCACCCTTCCCTGGGTTTTTTTGCTTTGGAAATGACCAACGTATCATTCTTGATTTCCAGAGATACTTCCTTCGTAAACCCACATTGTTTCAAAAGATGGGAAGGAATAATGACGCCTTTCGAGTTGCCAATTTTGGTTACCGAGCTTTTCATGGCCACCCCCTATTGTTGTAACTATGTTATAACATTGGGTAGCGCGCCGGTCAATTCCATGGAGGAGTGTCGGAGGTCACGGTGGAGATAGAAAGTGGCGAAGATTGATGCGACAACTTCTTGATGGCAGGGCCAGCTATTTATCCCGGTTGCCGAGGAAGACATACCAGGCGATGCCGAGGCCGATGAGGCACGAAAAGGCGACTCCAAGAAAGATATATTGATAAATGTCAAAGAGTTGCATGGTGTTACCCCATTACGCCGTTCCCCCGTTCGGGGATGTGTTCTCTTTGCTGTGTAGAGCAAGCTAGGTGCCATCTTGCAAAAATTTTTACAATAGTTAAATTCTTATTGATTTCCGTAACTTATGGATATTTTTTTCACTAAGTTGCGAGTATCTCCTGGGGGGGTGATTCCAGGGAGTGTGTACGATGATGTCATGGTGTCTACGGTGGGGGCAGTTCGACATGCTAATAGGGTGGCGGACGGGCGATGCTCCGTGGGAAGGGCGGTGCTTCAGAAGCGCGGAGCAATGTCCGCAATTGGGCAGAAGGAGAGGTGCGGATGCTGGGCTGGGAGTTCCCCCGCCTCAAACGTTTGGGTTAGAGCCAGTTGTTAATGAGCAGAAAGGGCGCCCAATAGCCGGGATGCCGATAGATCGGATGATCCAGTAAACTGATTTGGGCTTGCTGTAGGGCCTCGGCTTTGGACAGTGAGGATTGTTTCAATTGGGTATAGAAACGATGGATCAGAATGGAAGAGGCCTGGTCATTGATAAACCAGAGCGTGGCTAAGGCGCTTCGCGCGCCAGACTTGATGGCCACCCCGGCGAGGCCTAATGCGGCTCGTTCATCTCCGACGGCGGTTTCACAGGCGCTCAATGTTAATAAGTCTAATGGTGTTTGGCGGAATTGAAACAAGCCCATGAGTTCTCCAAGTTGGTTCATCGTGAGCTTTTGATCGTAGGCCAGCACATAGGAATCATGGGGGTTTTTGTCGAATTTTCCATGTGAGGCAATGTGGACGATTGTAAATTCTTCCTGCTTCATTTCTCGTTCGATATTGCGCGCGAGAAAATCTTTGTCGACCAGGGTTTTTCCTCCAAACAAGTTTTGGAGGTCTTGAATTTCCTCATGCACATTGGGCAACGGGGAAAATCCCTGTACCCCTTCGGTTAAGCCAATTGAAAGGAGGTGGACTTGTTCGTGGTCGAAGCTGTGCGCATCCGTCAGTGTAAGCCCTGGCGTCGTGGCAATGGCATATTTTTGAATCAGGAATTGTTGGCCATCGTGGAGGGCTGCCATGGGGATGGTTCGTAATGCGCCATCTGGTACGAAGACAAGCGTGTGAATATTGAATTCGTTGAGGGATGGTTCAAGCGGTTTCAGCAGCAGCGTATAGAGTGCTTGGGCATGGGGAAGATATTGGTGGGTGGTTCGTTTTTCTAACAAGGCTCGGAAGCCGTCGATGGTTTGCGTTAATTCCTTCTCCGATATGGGGACTGTGATTCGTTTGATAGTTCCCCCTAAGCTCATGAGGATGTCGGTGCGATCCTGAAAGACAATGGGGTAAATGATGGCGGTCTGTGGCGCGACCTGATCGATGGGTTGAATGCGCGCTTGGTTCACTGCCACGCAATCGTCTTTGAAATAGTCTTGCAGCTCGGCCGCCTTGAAGTTCTCAATGGTATCTCGGGTTTGGAAGAGCAGCGTGTTTCGTGCCGGACTTTCCGGGAGTTGATCGGTTCGCGCCAGCAACGTATCGGCCATTTCAAAGAAAAGGCCTCCGATGCTTTCCCGAAAGGCGGTTGGGTGGTTTGGGAGGCCTGCGACCAGTTCTTGGCGAACGGGCTGAAGGGTGTCGATGGCGCGTTGATAGGCCAGGATTGCGTCGTCTAATTGTCCGAGCTGTTTGAGGTACCGTCCGGCTTTCCATTCCCACAAATAGAGCGCTTCGGGGGCCTGGCCTTGCTGGCTGGCTCGTATGGCTAATTGGGTCAGTTTCAGGGCTTCCCGAGGGCGTCCTTCCTCTTCGTACATTTCAGCCAGAAAGCCCCAGCCATATGATTCCTGTTTCCAATCTCCAATGGCTTTGGCCGAATGAATGCCATTCTGTAGGGCCTCGCTGGCTTGGGTGAACAGGCTGGCGCGATTTTCTGTGTCTTGTCGACTGATATCTCGCAAGCCCCGT
>JAOUQB010000271.1 GCA_029879555.1 Nitrospirota bacterium
GGTTGAGCCGTAATGGAAAATGCCGCCAATCTAGAGATGGCTAATTTCTCGTTGTTCCATGGCCTTGGAAACCGCAGCCAATAATTTTTCCTTTTCGACGGGTTTGACTAAATAGTCGATCACCCCATTTTGCATGAAGGATGTTGCCATCTGGACACTAGGAAACCCTGTTAACACAATGAGGGAAACATGGGGGAATTCTTTTTGAAAAAATTGAATGGCCTCTACTCCATTGACTTTTGGCATTCGAATGTCAGAAATAATCACATCTAACATCAGGGGATTCTCGCCACTCTTAATCTCCTGAATCGCTTGTTCCCCATCTCCGGCCTCAATTATTTGGTATCCAGCTTTTTCTAGTGTCATTTTGACAACCTTGCGGACATCTGGCTCATCATCCACAACTAAGATTCGACCTTTTGTGTTTTGTCCGCCGAACATCGCAGCGGTGGATGTCTTTTTCATGGTTTGTGACATTCTGCCCCTCCTTCGTGAATAAAAATACAAGCCGTTGCTCTTTGTTGTTTCCTATCAATGAACTAAAGCAAACAAGATGCCAATGCGCCTAAACACAAAAAAGGAGAATTATTCAAACAAAACAGTGTCTTACGAGGACTGAATGTTTAGCTTGAAGGGGGAATGAATCGATTTTGTTAAGGGGGACTTAACGGATAACGTGAACGCCTTAACGATGCCATGGTTTCAACGCAGGAACGTGGCAAGTCAAAATGGCAAGTACAAACTTCTGGCAAGGGCGACAGATTCTTGTCGGAGTATGGAAGGGTAATTGATTAGTTGAAGAAAAGAGGCGAGCGGGGAGGTTGCTGGCTTCCCGCTCGCCGGTGTGGAAATGTCGTGGAAGAGGATTTGCTGTTCGGAGACTTGTTCGTGCTAATCCCTTTCTGGTTGTTCGTGGCACAGAGTGCAACTGACTTTTGTGCCTTTGGCGAGAAAAATATTTTTCGTGCCATCCGGTTGTTCTTCCTTCGCTTGCAGTGTTCGATCAGCCACCGTCTTGGAAAGCACGGTGCCCTCCAAGTTTACCCCATGACAGGTTTGGCACCTGGCCGCATTGTGTTCAAAGAGTTCCTTATGTTCTTTGTTCCACAACCGGTCATTAATGGGATGCATCCCATGTGGGCCATTGAGAGTGAGCCCCAAGCTGCCAGTGGTATGGCATGTTGTACATTCACTGATGGGCCCGGAATGCCCTTGTAATTGGGTGGCGGCGACATTGTCGTTAGCCAGAGGGTCTTGATTGGGCCAGATGGCATGAGTGCTGCCATGGCAGCCTTCGCAAAACACCCCTCCGTGGCCCTTGCTATTTCGGTAGAGGGTGTCAGGGTTTTCTGCAAACCGGGTGTTGGTGGGCACGAACGGCGTCGCTGCTGGATCGGTTGGATCAAACGCCTTTCGAAGTATCACGTCATTGCCAAGATGATCGAGGGCATCTCCCCCATGACACGAGCCACATTTGGGTTCATCCAGCCAATGGCGCCGAAAATCTCCGGTCCGTAATTGAAAGATCCCAGCCACAGCATTCATGCCTGCATGGCAATCATGGCATTGCAGTCCCGCTTTAAACATGGCTCCTCTGAAGCACTGGGTCACCTTCCCGGGGTGGCATTGGAAACAATTTTTTTCCATTGGGCCTTGTGAGGGAATAATTTCCGGGATGTCGTTTGGCCGTAAGGGATGAGCCGCTCCATGCAATTTGTGCATCACTTGAGACATAGCGCCTCGACCAATTTGCTCACCTTGCGGGCCTTGTTCAGCAAGATCTAAGGCCGCCGAATAGTGACAACGGGCACAGAGCACGGGTTGTTGGCTATCAAGGCTGGTCCCATGCTTTTCATCATGCAGCCTGAGAATATTGACCTTACCCGCATGCTCAATATCCAATTGACGAGTACTGGTTGCATGGACATACGAGATGCCTGGCCGTTCGGTAGCGATGGGGGTTCCGCCTTCCAAGGCATGACACCCTGCACAATTCACTTCTTCAGAAACCGGCACCACGGTGTCGGTGGTGGCGACGACCGCTCCTGCCCCATTTTTCGCTTGAATTCGCATTAATGGATACGGATTGTGTCGCCCGACGTCATCGGTTGGGGTCATGGGAATGCCTGGTGCGACAAAGGCCTTGAGGGCATCCCAAAAACTGTTAAACGGTTGCGGGTCATTGGTTGTATAGGGATCGACATGCCCCGGCATTTTTTGTCCAAAGGCCAATCCTTCATCGGCAGGGGGATTCAAACCAAATAGATCTTGGACGATGGGATTCCCGGTCCTAGGATGAATGTTCCAAAAATCGGTCTTATAGACGGAGTCTGAATTTTGGCTGGTTGAGTTGATGGAATTGGCGCCAGCCGGGTCAACCGGATTTGACGCGGCCGAATATTCCACGCTGACTTGCGTATTATCCAGGATCCGTGGGCGGTTGGAACCGGTCCCGCCTTTTTGGATGACCTGTGCGACCACGCGGTTAAAGGGGGGAAGCAGAGAAAAGGCCTCGTTCCCCAAATCTCCGCAATGCATCCCTAAATCATTGGCAGGCAGTACTTGGTATTGGCCACTCAGAATAAACGGTTGCTGAGGAACCGAGCTGACTCCACCTTTGGGTGTCACCGCCACCAGTGTGGTCGCAGGCGTAGGATCGGCCAATCCTAAGCCGTCGGTGACGGTCAATATCACTTGATAGGAACCTGCCTGGGCAAAGGTTACGGACCCTGGGTTTTGTTCGGAAGAATTTGACGCTCCGCCGCCAAAATTCCACGCATACTGCAACGGGAAATTCCCGTCGGGATCATTGCCCTCTCCTGAAAACTCGATAGTCTGCCCCACCTCAATGGTGACGGTTGAGGTGGGCGTCAGGATGGTCCCATTTGGGGGAAGATTGGTTGTTCCGCCACAATGACTGGGAGCATCTTTGACATTTCGCTCTGCCGTTCTTCCTTGAGTGGTGGTGGCTGAAACGCGGCAGGGAACGGGGGAAGGATTGGATACGCGTAATCTCCATTCCTTCTCACCAATGCGTACCGTTCCGAGGACCACTTGTGTTTCCGCATTTCGAATAACTACCTGTTGCCTGGAAGGACCTTCCCCTTTGACGATCAGGCGACCATCGCCAGATTCCCATTTTGCCTCCTTAATGGTCAAAGCTACTTCGCCCTTTGATTGATCAACTAAGACCAATAATGACACTCCGCTGGCCAGAAGTATCAAACCCATAAATATGAAGAATTGTTTAAGAAGTTTAGGCATGAGTGCATTCCCCCTTCAAATGAAGTTACGGGCTAACCGATGCGTGGAAAATCTCGATAACGCACGACTGCCCGAGATCGATAGGCTCGATCATGAAAAGACTCCGAGCATGTTTTAGGGAAAATTAACCCGGCCGTTAATCACTGAATGTATTGCACATTCAATGGCCCTAAGATCCTTCAGGGGGGCGAAGAATTACCAAAGAACGCTCTGTTTTTTTAGAACAGAACGCACTCCTTTCAGAGAGTAAGCAAAAGTTATGCTTCGGGATTTTTCTTTCGAGTTCGTGAATAATATCAATATGTTGACTTGAGCAGTATTGGGAATATCGTATAAAAAAACTATATTTGGTGAAGGGATATTCCTTCATTTATTTGATGTTTTTCCTGCCTTTTCAAGCAATCAAAGAACTGTTGGAAGTATCAAAGAGAGCCGTCTTTTTAATGGGTACGATCCTCGACGGTTTGGTCGATCATGGGTTTTCAGTAGGGGAAGTGCAACTTAATATTCCCCCCGTCAGATTGGAGACGTTGGTAAAGCCATGTTGGAGGAGAATGCGAGCGGCGAGGTAACCGCGTAACCCGACGCGGCAATAGACGACGGTTTCTTGGGTAGGATCGAGTTCCTGAAGGTGGTCACGGAGTTCATCCACCGGAACCAGCCGAGCATGAGGAAGATGGGCTTCTTGGTATTCATCTGGTGTTCGGACATCGAGTAGTTGAAGGGAGGCGTTCGTCGCCAGCTTCTTGTTCAATTCTTCGCCGGTGATGGTCTTGACCTCTCCGCGTATGGTATTGGCCGCCACAAAGCCTGCCATGATGACCGGACCCTTGGCCGAATTGAATTGTGGGGCGTACGCTAAGTCCAGTTGTTCCAAGTCCTGGACGTTCATGTTGGCATGTAACGCCGTGGCCAAGACGTCAATCCGTTTATCGACTCCCTGTTCGCCCACGATTTGGGCGCCAAGCAGTTTTCCGGTTTCCTGTTCCACGACTAATTTCATATGGAGGGCTTCTGCGCCCGGATAGTATCCGGCGTGATCCAGCGGGTGTGTGACCGATACGAAATACTTCAAGCCATGGGTGCTGGCTTCATGCTCTGTTAA
>JAOUQB010000272.1 GCA_029879555.1 Nitrospirota bacterium
TGCATCTTTTTTTTTTGATCAATGTTTGTATAATGTATGTATAGAGTATCGTTTAATGTTTGTCAATGGTTTTAAATAAATAGTTTTGACAAAGATTTAACAAATTGGTAAATTCACCTAATGCAACTGTACAGAATTCACAGATTTTCCAAGCTTACCGGGCTGACCACTCATGTGATTCGAGCATGGGAACGACGATATGGGTTGGTCACCCCGGTCAGGGGAGAAAATCGCTATCGCCTGTACAACGATGAAGATGTCCGCCTGTTCAGATATTTGAAGGCCAAGGTCGATGAAGGAATGAGCATTGGGGAATTGGCAAAGATTGGGAGAGAAAAACTTCTGGAGCAAGCTCGGCGAGAATTTGTTGCAGCTCCGGTTGAGCCGCCTCCTTCCGAACAATTGCTTGCGGACTTAACCCAGGTTCTTCAGGAGCACGATCGTGTAGGGTTTGAACGGAAGTTAAATGGCGCGTTAGCCGTCATTCCCTTTGAAGAAGCCTTGCATCGCTTTTTGCTGCCCCTCCAAGAACATATTGGGCAACTCTGGCATGATGGCAAGCTTGGGGTTGCGCAAGAGCATTACGCGTCCAATCAAATTAAGCAAAAAATCTTTTCGGCGATCAATCAGCTTCGGATGGTTGAGGAGGGACCGCGTATCGTTGTGGCCTGTCCTTCCCAGGAGTGGCATGAAATTTCCGCACTGACGGCGGGCTATTTATGTGCTTCCCGCGGATGCCGTGTTCATTACTTAGGAGCAAATCTTCCCATTCCGGAATTGGCGAACTATTGTGAACAGATCAGGCCAGCCTATGTTCTCCTCTCCATGACCATTGATCGCTCATTAAATGAAATAAAAATTATCATTCGTGACCTCGTGACGCAGGTGAGTCCGGTTGCTCCAGTCGGAGTCGGTGGCAATTGTCCGAAGACTCACGCTGATCTTTTTTTGAAAGAAAAAATCACGGTCTTTCCCGATTTAAACGCTCTCGATGCCTTGGTGTTTTCCCTCACCCATTAACATGTACCTCACCTCTCTCTTTGTTCTTGTGGTCTGATTCACGTTTTCCATTCCTTGCCTCTCCCCCGGGTTTTTTAAAGCAGTCTTTCTTTTTCGGAAAATCCTGTTTCAAATTTTCGATGGCTTTGATATGGTGGGATACGCTTACGCAAGAAAAAGATAGAATTTTGACAACTTGATCAATCATTCAGAAATTCGGTCAGGTAACCCCAAAGCCTCTGTGGAACTCAAGGGGAACAGAGTGATGCCGCAGATAATTTCAATACTCCTGGGAGACTGAAATAATGGAATCTGACCTGTATCAAGTCATTTATGCGAGTGCGGCAACACGACCAATTGAGGAAGACGAGTTACTGGGGATGTTGAAACTTGTACGGGAGAAAAATAGGCGTCTTGGAATTACGGGGATGTTACTGCATTGTGATGGATCCTTTATTCAAGCTCTTGAAGGTCCTAAGGCCCAAGTCATGGATTTGATCAGTGTTATTCGAAAGGATATCCGTCACAACCGGATAGCGGTATTATTTGAAGGGCCGATAAAAAACCGGAGTTTTTCGCAGTGGTCCATGGGTTTCAATAGACCTTCTGAAAAGGAACTTGCCAAGATCGAGGGTTATACACCCTATCTTGGTTTAGGCGAAGACCCTAAATCTATTCAAAATTATTCTAGTGTGGCAATAAAATTACTCGAGGCATTTCGTGAATTATCCGAACAAAAGCCCTCATCAATTGATGCCTAACACAAGGATTCCTGTACCTTCTTAGATTTGGAAAATTCCAAAGCCAAACACATACTTTGATTTAAGGTTTTTCCCTAGTATGGTCAAAACCTTCGAACGCATTGTTCCTCGTGATCTTACCCCAAAGCCGCGGCATTCTCCTCCCACTTGTCTCTCTCCACTCTAATCCCCGATACTAGACACCAAAAGGAGTGATTCCGTCGCAAAAAAACCCAGGAATTATTGATGCCCTTGGCGGGCAAAGATGGTGTGGGCACCCACTCAATTTGCCCTCGAGAAAAACTTGGTGGTTGGTGTAAATTTTACGACTGCGAGGCCGCAAGAATTTTTTGTTAATCGGACGCTCAATCGTTTCTGCTGGCCGAAGTATTGTAAGGGTCTCGAGGAGCTTCCACGCTTTTCTTAATCCTGAATTCGAAGCCCACAGGTACATTCCAACCTAAAATATTCAGGCACGGTGATGGAAAAAGATTTTTCACTTGAGGATGTTGTCAAGCTTGCCAACGATATTGTCATTGTGACGGAAGCCTATCCCCTGGAGGAGCCCGGTCCAAAAATTGTTTATGTCAATCAGGCGTTTACCGATTTAACTGGGTTTTCTCCCAAGGAGGTCATTGGAAAAACTCCAAGAATTTTACAGGGGCCGGATTCCGATCCTGAAGCCATGGCTAAAATACGGACGGCTCTGGAAAAAAAAGAATCTGTCAGAACAGCCATCGTCAATTATTCAAAGTCTGGAAGGAAGTATTGGTTGGATATCAATATTATTCCGTTAAAGAATACCAATGGGGAGGTTACTCATTTTGCCGCGATTGAAAGGGATTTGACTGCAATCAAAAAGGCGGAGGAAGAAATCAGGAAAAAGAATACACAGCTAGCGGAATTGAACGAGACAAAAAACAAGTTCCTGGGTATTGCCTCTCACGATTTGAGGAATCCGCTTTACTTGATTCGATCGTTCAGCGAAATCATACAAGAAGGGACGGTGGGCGATGTCAACCCCGAGCAGAAGGAGATGCTGGGAAAAATCTATAATGCCAGTAGTTTCATGAAAGCTTTGCTGGAGAATCTGCTTGATATCTCCAAAATTGAAAGTGGCAAGATCGAATTGGAGAAACAGATCCAGGATTTTAACCTGACCGTCAGGCAACAAGTCGAATTAAATCAACTCTTGGCCAAGAAAAAAAATATTACCCTACATATGGGCTTGAGCGATATTCCTTTCTTATCTTTTGATCAGAGCGCCATCATACAGGTGATTGGAAATTTTATCGGCAATGCCATCAAGTTTTCCCCTCCCAACACAGAAATTTTTATCGCGACCGAAAAAACAGAGGATGGTATCCGTTTTTCGGTTCGTGATCAGGGACCAGGGCTTTCTGAAGAAGACCAGGGATTATTATTTAAAGAGTTTCAAACCCTTAGCGCCAAACCCACGGGAGGTGAAAAATCAACGGGTCTGGGTTTGGCCATCGTGAAGAAATTAATCAACCTCCATAAAGGCGAAGTTGGAGTTGAATCCAAGCTTGGCAGGGGAAGTAATTTCTTTTTTCGTTTGCCAATAGAATAGTTTAAAGATTTGGGGTCCTTTTAATCTGCTGCAATAAGCTGTTTCCGTATGGTCCCAAAAAACCAACTCGCTGTTACTTAGAAAACGCGTTCAATGTACAGTTTAAACCGCCTAATATTCTGATGTCGTGATGCTCAAAGATTGATTGTTATTAAATAAACCTCCTAGTTTTTTAACATTGAGGATATTCAACTTCATGAGTAAAAGGACAAAAAATGAAAACATCTTCACCTCTATTATTTCTATTTCTTTCTGTTGTGGCTCTATCGGGATGCTCAATGTTTGGACATAGTGGTGTTGAAATTGCGCCATACGAGATATTAGAGAAAGAGGATGCTCTTGAGCTGCGTCATTATGAGCGTTTGGTTTTGGTCACCACCGCTATGCCGAGTGGTATGAATGAGCAAAGCGATTCTTTCTATAAATTATTTGATTATATCTCTGGAAAAAATGAATCGACGAAAAAAATACCTATGACAGCGCCTGTCTTTTTGGACCAGGCTGATGAAGCTACCGAGTTTATGTCTTTCGTTCTTCCGGAAAGTTTTTCAATTGAGACAGCCCCTCTACCCCAAGACCCAGCGGTAAAATTGGAAGAAATTGTTCATTATACCGTTGCGGCCATAACTTTTAGCGGTTCGTTAAATCAAGAAGCTATTAATACGCACAGAATAATTCTCGAAGAATGGATTGCGCGCAAAGGGTTTAAAAAAAGAGGAGCCGCGAAAGCCGCCGGTTATAATCCGCCTTTTACAATTCCAGCTCTAAGAAGAAACGAAGTGTTGATACCGATTATAAAACCGTGAACGTCAAGCCGCAGGTGACCTGCCCCCAATGTAGTTTCCGTTTTAGATTCGGGTCATGGTTTATTGATCCCCTCACGATCAGCCTACGCTGAGACCCGTCCCTCCTCGAAGTCATGACCTCAGTCCCACACGATAGTAAGCAGGTAGTTTAAGGGCCTATTTTGTCTAATGTTTGTTCAATATTATTTGCGCCTGTATGGGACG
>JAOUQB010000273.1 GCA_029879555.1 Nitrospirota bacterium
CAACCGTGTTTGTAGATCGGAAATTTTGGTGCGCAGTGCGCCGACTTCTTCATCGCGAATGGTTGGATTTCGCGTTTGTAAAGAAATCAATCGCTGGAGCTCGCCATCTAATTCGGCGTGCATGGAGGCGATGGCAGCCTGGCGAAGAGCGGGGAGCTGTTGCGAGGCCATGGCCTCAATGTGATGCACCTGTTTTTTTAACGTGGCCCGTGTCCTAGCAATCATTTGCCGGGCCATCTCCTGATCGATTTTTTCCAGGAGCGGTTCATAGCGTTCCGGTGGTAGCTGTGGGGCAACGTTGTTCCCCTCCTGGTTGACCAGCAAGCGCAACGCCTGACAGGGAAGGTAGCGACCGATGTCTAACGCGGCGGGTGCAGGGCAATTCGATTCGAATAGGGCTTCGATCAGAATACTGCGTGGTGGAAGTGGTGGCAGGCGTAACGCGCAGACGCTCACACGACCTTTTTCTCCGTTGACAATCAGGTCGATGGTCGCACGGACCAATGGGTGCTCCCAGCTGAGAAAATGCATGTCTTCCCGCGCCAACGCCGTCTCGCGATTGGTCGTCACGGTCATGCCGTCTTCGGGCAACTCAGGAAATTGGTCGACCTCTAAATGAGCACCCGGTCGTAGAATCCAACAGTTGAGCGAATGATCTTCAATTTCAACCCCAAAACAATCAAATGCCTGTTCGAGGTATCGTGATAACACACCCGCCTGTTCGTTGTGATTGATAGTTTGAATCAACTGGTCGGCGATTTCTCGACGGCAACTACTGAGTTCGAGCAACCGGTTTCGACCGAGGTCGAGTTGCTTGGTCTTTTGCTCGTGGAGATGCTTGCACTCCCGAATAAACCTGTCTTCATCGAGATGATCGCCGATCAGATAGGCGGAAAATTCTTCCTGCATCTCGGCTTTGATGTGTTGACCGGTGACGCAACTCTGCTCAAACGCGTTGAGTGCATGATGGTACCAGTGGCTCAGCCGTGCGTCTCGTGAACCGGCCGCGACAGGCACATGAATCGTGATATCGTGCTGCTGTCCGATTCTATCCAGGCGGCCAATGCGCTGCTCAAGCAAATCAGGGTTATCGGGTAAATCGAACAACACGAGATGGTGGAGAAATTGAAAATTTCGGCCTTCGCCACCAATCTCTGAACAAATCAATATTTGCGTACCGTCTTCGGCATCGGCAAACCCAGCGGCAGCACGGTCTCGCTCGAGAAGACTCATGTGTTCGTGAAACACGCTGGATGGGAGACCATACTTGTGGAAGAGGATGTTTGACGTGGAAACCGCACACTCTACTGTCCCGCAAATCAGCAATACTTTGTGCGGCAAGAGTGCTCGTAGTGCGTCGGAAAGCCAGCGTACACGCATCTCCTCTCGGTCATTATCGAGTATGGCAGGAATAAAATGACGCTGCGGAAACCCCCTGATCGTTGCACGCGTGTTTCTGAACAACATGCGACCCGTGCCGTATTGATCAATTAAACGGTCGATGATCTGCCGTCGAATGGTGCGTGCATCCTCGTTGCCGTCATGAATGGCGGCGATGTCGATGGCGTCGCGATCATCCATGAGTGAACCTAATCGCGCCAGATGTTCTTCAGGCATGGCCTGATGATCGAGCAGGAGATTCACCAACTCGACCGTCGCCGCATGGTGTTTCTCCTCGGCTAGATAGCTTTCGAGCGAGTGGAACCGCGCCGGATCGAGCAGTCGCAAGCGGGCAAAATGCCCTGCCGTGCCGAATTGCTCGGGTGTGGCGGTTAATAACAAGACTGAATCGGCCTGCTGAGCGAATCGTTCGATGTGTCGATACTCACGACTGCTCTCACTCGGAGTCCACGCAAGATGGTGCGCTTCATCGACGATCAAGATATTCCAATCGCACGCGGCAATGAGCGGAGCGATATCATCCCGGCAGGCAAAGTCCAATCCGCATAACACAAAGGGGAATTGATCGAAATAGTTTTCAACCGGGGCCATGGCCTCAAGTTCGTCGACGGCCTGATCGTCATGTGAAAAATACAGGTCATCGATTAAGGTGAAGCGTAAATTAAAGCGCCGGAGCAATTCCACCAGCCACTGATGCAGGAGTGGTTCTGGCACGATAATTAAGGCACGCTGGATTGTTCCGGTCAGCGTCAGACGGTGCAGAATTAATCCGGCCTCAATGGTTTTACCCAGGCCCACTTCATCGGCGAGCAGCACACGCGCAGCGGTTCTCTTGGAGACTTCATGGGCAATATACAGTTGATGGGGAATCAGACTGACACGTGGTCCATGAAAACCAAAGCTTGCTGAGGTGTGTTGCGTGGCAAGATGTTGCAGCGTGGCTGCCCGCAACTCAAACCAGGTATTGCTGTCAACCTGCCCGGCAAGCAACTTGTCTTGCGGTAAATTAAAAACCATGGCATCGGATAATTCACATTCGTGCATGGTGGCCGGTTCACCAGTGTCCCGGGTACCGTGGTAGCGCACAGTGCCGTCGACAGGCTCTATGCTCGTGATCGACAGGGACCAACCATCGAGACTGGTAATGGAATCACCGACAGTAAATTCAACACGCGTCAGCGGAGCTGTATTTTTTGCATAGGTGCGCGTTTCATTGGCGGCAGGAAAGTTCATGTGCACCGTGCGAACATCGACAGATTCGACGATGCCCAACCCCAGCGCGGCATCGTTGTCACTCACCCAGCGTTGGCCGATGGCAAAATCAGGCATGATGAACATTCATATTCTGTAAAGAAATCAAAAATGGCTTCGCCACTACGCACTAACATCGGTTTCGTTGAAGTATCGCCAGTTTCCCCCCACCCAGGAATTGGCAAATTTTCTGCGCAGGACATTTTTCCTTATTTTACAGAAAAGCTCCGAGAGAACACGCGTTCTCTATTCCAAACGCATGAGTGTATACATTGTGAGGTAGAGATAGAGCCGTTAAAACAGGATATCCCATGAGTCGAAAGGAATCATGAGACAACGGCTTATTGCGGTCGTACCGAAAGAGCCTGATCAAAAATAACCTCTCCGGCGAGACCAACACTCCCATTCAGGAACACAAGAAACCTCATCCTTTCGTGACCAACAACAATACCTGTGCGCCAAGCAACCTTCAATGCAATTTCCGGCTTCCCCCTAATTTGTCATCCCGAGGCTCCGCGAAGGAGGCTCAGTCCAACCAACCCCCACACATCAACACGCTCCACCCTTCGGTCATCCCTACATGTTTCTGGCAGGGATCCACGCTCCCTCCCCCCTCCTTCTCCCTCAGAATATGTCATACTGAGAGAATCAAATGATCTGAGTTGAGCCCAACTCAACCCCACGCATACCTTATGTTCCTCCCCTCTCAATGATTCCTACATCTATTGAAAGGATATGATCCTATCATGGTTTCAAAACAATTCGACAAGAGCCCGCCCCCAGAGAATCTCTCCGACCCAGCACACATTGACGGGATACCGACGTTATGGTTCAATACCTAAAAGTTTACGTTTTACGTATGTCATAAATTTTAAGAATGATTCAGTCCTTTCATGACAACCAAACGGAAACGTTTTTTGGTGGGAAAACCGTCAAGCAGTTTTCAGCCTTCAAAAAGACCGCCGAGCGAAAATTGGCCATGCTCGATAGTGCAACCGAATTACATGACCTCCTGGCCACGCCTGCCAACCGATTGGAAAAACTCAAAGGAAACCGGGCTGGGCAGCACAGTATCCGCATCAATGATCAGTGGCGAATATGCTTCAAATGGAAAGAAGACGGACCGCATGAGGTCGAAATTACCGATTATCACTAAGGAGACGGGAAAATGGTAAAAAACGGCATGCGTCCCATTCATCCGGGAGAAATTTTACGAGAAGAGTTCTTGCAACCTTCCGATCCACCGCTCAACGCCAACACCCTGGCCAAAGCCTTGGGAGTACCAGCTAACAGGATCACCGCTATCCTCAAAGGGCAGCGCGGGATCACAGGCGATACGGCGCTACGACTTGGGACGTTTTTCAACACGTCACCTGAATTCTGGATGAACCTGCAGAAGACCTACGAGCTCCGGCTTGCCGAAAAGTCCCTGTCCGGCACAGTCAAAAAACATATCCAGAAAAACCGGGAATCTCTTGTCTCAGTCTAAGAATATCTACAACGCCTAAGGAGTGTCCCTTCCGTCCGTCACCTCACCCTCCCAACTTTCCATCCTGGGAGTGTTGAATAATGAAGATATCAAAGGGCACATTTGGCCAGGAAAGCATATGTGATCCGTAGCTTCGGGTCTGTTCAAAAAAGTCCGTTCAGCAAGGCCGCAGCCAGTTTTGCGCGCGGA
>JAOUQB010000275.1 GCA_029879555.1 Nitrospirota bacterium
TGCCAGTGTGGATCAAAGAAAAACTCTTTTTGCGCAATTTGCTCGATAAGGCTCTTCGGGAAGTCGGCGGCCTTCATAAGAAGGATTCCCTGCCCCCGCTGCTGTTTGGCGAACACCATGAATCCCACGCGGCGTCGGCCTTTTTTCCCTCCCCGTTTCAGGAAGCCGTCGTGCTGTGTATGGATGGGGTAGGCGAATGGGCCACCACCTCAGCCTGGGTCGGACGCGACAACACACTCACCCCCTTGTGGGAAATCCCGTTTCCGCATTCCATGGGCCTGCTCTATTCCGCTTTTACCTATTACACCGGCTTCAAGGTGAATTCGGGAGAATATAAAGTCATGGGTCTGGCACCCTATGGCCAACCCACCTTCGTCAAAACGATTTTAGAGCATTTGGTTGATGTGAAACCTGATGGCACCTTCCGGCTCAACATGGAGTATTTTTCCTACTGCACCGGTTTGCGCATGACCAGTGACAAGTTTGACAAGTTATTTGGGGCACCGGCTCGACAAGCCGAAGGCCAATTGACCCAACGAGAAATGGACCTGGCGCGGTCCATCCAAGAAGTGACCGAGATCGTGATGCTGCGATTGGCCAATAGCTTACAGAAGGAAACGGGCATTAAGAATTTGTGTCTCTCAGGTGGAGTCGCCCTCAACTGTGTCGGCAATGGCCGCGTCTTGCGGGAAGGGCCATTCGAGAAATTGTGGATTCAGCCAGCGGCAGGTGATGCCGGAAGCGCACTCGGTGCGGCTCTCAATGTGCATTACCACTATCTCGATCAGCCTAGAACATGTGAGGGTACTCAGGATGCTATGCGCGGCAGTTACCTGGGTCCGTCGTTCACCAATGAGGAAATCGAGCAGACCTTGAAACGCTTGGAAGCCAACTACGAACGCCTTGACGATGCCCTGCTCTGTGACCGCGTGGCCGGACATCTGGCGGAAGAGAAGGTCATTGGCTGGTTACAAGGTCGCATGGAATTTGGGCCACGGGCCTTGGGCGGCCGGAGTATTTTAGGGGATCCACGCAGCGAGAAAATGCAATCCGTCATGAACCTCAAAATCAAATATCGAGAATCCTTTCGGCCGTTTGCCCCCTCGGTGTTGCGCGAACGCGTCTCGGACTATTTTGAGATGGACACCGACAGTCCGTATATGTTGTTAGTGGCCCCCGTTGCGGAACATCGTCGAGTCGCGCTCCAGGCTGATCAGGAAAAGCTCTTTGGGATCGATCTGCTAAATGTCCCAAAGTCAGATATTCCTGCCGTGACCCACGTGGACTATTCCGCCCGGGTGCAAACCGTGACGGCCGAGACCAATCCTCGGTATTATCACCTGTTACAAGCCTTTGAGAAAAAAACTGGCTGTGGGGTGCTCATCAATACTTCGTTCAATGTCCGTGGCGAACCCATCGTCCATACCCCAGAAGATGCGTATCGCTGTTTCATGCGGACGGAAATGGATGTGTTGGTGTTAGAGAATTGTGTGTTACTCAAAGAACACCAGAAGCCCGTTCCGAAAGACACCGAGTGGATGAAGGAATTTGAGCTCGATTAACCCGGGATACACCCATCATGAACCCCCAACACCCACAACAAGACGTTCCACTCAAACAACTCCGGCAATTTGGCTGGCTCATGAGTGGCGTCTTTGCCCTGGTGACCTTCTGGCCCTTGGTGGTTCGTGGGGAAGATATCCGAATGTGGGCGGGCATCATTGCCGGTATTTTGGGGGTCTTGGGAACCGTGTTCCCCAATGCCTTAAAGCCCATCTTTCGTGGCTGGATGATCTTTGGCGAAAAGATAGGGTGGGTGAATTCTCGTATTTTGTTGGGGATCGTATTCTATGGCCTCCTCACCCCCATCTCGCTACTCATCAGAGTGTTGGGCAAGCGACCCTTGCAACTCAGCTTTGATCCCCAAGCGGAAACCTATCGGGTACCGAAAGAACCTCGGGCGGCGAATCATGTCTTGAAGGCCTTTTGAAGGAGGACGAAGGAATGTCCGGTTTTCTGGGAGAATTGTGGGAGTTTATGCGCGAGCGGAAAAAGTTCTGGCTGGCGCCCATCATCATTATGCTCTTGCTGTTAGGCGGCTTGATCATTTTGAGTGAAGGCTCGGCGGTGGCACCGTTCATTTATACCCTGTTTTAATGGGGCAGCGCTCATCGTCAATTCAGGGGCTCCGGAAGGTAATGCCCGTCAACGGGACCTCTTGACTCTCAAATTTCATGAATTATCATGTAAACGAAGGGTTGGCGAGGGCCCTGAAGAGTCAGCGAGAAACGGTGTTCTAAATCCGCATAGATGTACCTCCTCGCGTAATGGAAACTTGAACATTTTTTGACCCGTATCACTCATCGGGTTCATGTCACGACACATGTCTGGATCTGAACACGACCAGATTTCTCAGCTTCGTACCTTCCTGAATCGACAGGTCATTGGCCAGGAGGGATTGACCCTCCGGTTGTTGATTGCCCTGTTGGCGGATGGCCATCTCCTGGTGGAGGGTGCACCCGGATTGGCCAAAACCACGGCCATCAAAACACTGGCTGCCGGGATCGAAGCCGATTTCCACCGAATTCAGTTCACACCGGATCTCTTACCAGCAGATATCACCGGTACAGATATCTATCGTCCCCAAGATGGATCTTTCCGCTTCCAACACGGCCCCATTTTCCACAACCTCGTTCTCGCTGATGAAATCAACCGGGCCCCAGCTAAAGTGCAAGCGGCTTTGCTGGAGGCCATGGGCGAACACCAAGTCACCATAGGCCGAAACAGTTATCCCCTCCCAGAATTATTTTTGGTCATGGCCACACAAAATCCGATTGAGCAAGAAGGCACCTACCCACTTCCTGAAGCCCAATTAGATCGATTTCTCCTGTATGTCCGCGTCCAATATCCTTCGGTGGAAAGCGAACGCCGCATTGCCGAACTGGTACGGAACCAGGCCAGGGCCATGCCAACAGATGCGAGAGACCACGTCACCCCCATTCCCCAAAAAGTGTTATTGGCAGCACGCCAGCACATTTGGAATGTCTATCTTGCGCCAACCTTGGAAGAATATCTCGTGCAACTCGTGGTGGCGACGCGAGATCCTGCTCCCTACAGCGAAACCTTGAAACGATGGGTGCGCTTTGGGGCCAGCCCTCGAGCCACCATTGGGTTGGAGCGATGTGCCCGAGCGCATGCTTGGCTGGAAGGCCGGGATTATGTGTCACCCGAAGATATTCAAGCCGTCGCGCATGATGTGCTCCGTCATAGAATTTTGCTCACTTTTGAAGCCGAAGCCGAAGGCATCACCACTGATCATGTGGTCTCCGAAATTTTGAATCATGTGGCCGTTCCGTAATCGGGCAAGCACACCTCTCTCAGCCGCAACCCCACCGGAGTCCAACCCCTTTCGAGGAGTCCGTGTCCACCTGAATGATCTGATTCAGGCGCGCCACCATATTGGCGGGTTAGAAGGCAAACGTAGAACCCGGTCGCATGCCTTATTAGCCGGAGGGGAACGTTCCCCATTCAAGGGGCGTGGCATTGATTTTGAGGAATCTCGTCGGTATCAGTCTGGTGACGATGTCCGGCTGATGGATTGGCGAGTCACCGCTCGAACCAACGAACCCCATTTAAAAGTGTTTCGAGAAGAACGTGAACGTCCCGTCTTTATGGTGGTCGATGATCGACAGACTATGCATTTTGGCACCAAGGTGGCCTTTAAATCGGTGGTGGCCGCACAGGCAGCGGCCTTGTTGGGTTGGGCGTCGCATGCAAGAGGTGATCGAGTGGGTGGAGTCGTATTCGCCGAGGCCGATCATGTGGAATTGCGGCCAAAGGGCGGGCGATCCGGTATTCTTCAACTCCTGAATGTCCTTGCCAATCGATCCGGGCCATCGTTGACCCAAAACCCTGAGCCAGGTTCTTCAGCCACATCGTTCCGTTTAGCACTCAATCGTGTGCTGAAAGCCGCGCGTCCGGGAAGTCTCATTTTTCTCTTCAGTGATTTTCGAGAGTGGGATCAACAGGCCAAGACGGCGTTGCGTCGACTTGGCGCCCATCATGAGGTTGTCGCTCTGTTTATCTATGATCAGGTGGAACAGGTGGCGCCCCCTCCCGGCTCCTATCCCATTACAGATGGTCAGGCTCAGGGCGTACTTCAGACTCACTCATCACAGGTTGTTGCGGCCTATTCCCAAGCCTTTCAAGCGCGGTACGAAGAAGTTCGTGGCCTCTGTCGTTCACGGGGAATCGGGTTTGTCCCGTTGGTCACACATGAAGATCTTCCCACTCAGTTGACCAAAGGACTCCAAGAATTAGGGA
>JAOUQB010000276.1 GCA_029879555.1 Nitrospirota bacterium
TCCAATTGTTTCCACGGCACGACCTGATCCATCTCGTTCAGAAAGCGTTCAATCCGCAACGGCTTCGTTTTCATTTTGTACCTCATGGTGGTTTGCATGAGGACGATTCTACAACATTCCATGACTTTTGCAGAGGGTTCTATAGAAGTTGTGCTAAGTCGCATTGCTAGTTATGTGTTTGTCTGCCTCAGCGCGTTATTGTTCCAAGGGGATGGTGATGACGACACCACCCATGAGGTCTCCAACTTGGAAGTCTCGTTTTGGGCTGAGCGGATGGGCATTATGACATGATGCACATGCGGTGTTGATGGCTGTATCAGCATAGATGGCTTGAAAAAACTTCTTTTTCCCACTGGTTACTATGCCTCGTTGCGGACTCTCGGGCGAATGTTGCAAACTTTCAAGGCCTTTTCGTTCAAATTCGGTGGCTGGGCCATTGCGTCGGTGAATGGGCCAAAGACTGATGAGGCGAAATCTGATGCCCACTCCGGATTCAGCCACCAGTTTGCTGGATAAATGAAGAAATTGGGCGGGCAACGGGATAGCATTTTTTGTCTCCCAGTCTTCTCGTGCTAACACGATCCCTTGTTCCTGCATGCGTTTGACGACATAGGTGGTATAGATGTTTCGGTCAGCCTCGATAATGGAATGCATGTAGTCTGCGACTTTTTCAGGGGACAGGTCTGGGAGCAGCTGGTTGTCGGAGGCCTGTAGGCCTGAGTTGATTCCTGTCATCAGGCCGAACATGAATATGGTAGTGAGCATGTAGCGGTTGGAACCTCTTCTGTTCATTATTCATCTTCCTTTCGCGGTATTGAGACCTCACCAGGAATCGGAATGGTAATATGACAGACCGTTCCTTGACGGGCGTTATCTTCTAAGCGAATGTGTCCCCTTAATTTTTTCACGATTCGATAGGCCACGGTGAGCCCAAGACCCGATCCCTCACCTTGAGATTTTGTGGTGAAAAATGGGTCGAACACCTTTGGGAGATGTGTTGGAGCGATCCCTGATCCAGAATCAGCAATCCGAATGTCGATGTGGCCTTCATTGAGTGCCGTGGTGATGTCGATGGTTCCTGTGCCCTGGATAGCTTGAAAGGCATTGGTGAGAATATTGGTAAAGGCTTGTTCGATCTCATAGGGGTTCGCACGCACCAAGGGGACTGAACCAAATTCTTATGCATGGTGATTGCAGAGTTTGGAAATTGTGCTTGCACGACATTCATGGCGCGTGTGAGTGGAGCGTGGATATCGATTGGGACTTTTTCTGAGGATTGACTGGTCATTTGTCCGGTAAAATCTCGAATGATGGAGGCCATCCGTTTACCGTGCTGGACAATATCCTTGGCATAGCCTTTCATATTGGAGATGTCCTCTTCGTCTTGAATGGCTTCCCCTAACCCAATCACGCCGACCAGAGGGTTGTTGAGTTCATGTCCGATACCAGAACTTAAGACGCCGAGGCTCGCCAATTTTTCGCCTTGGATCAGTCGATCTTGTAAGGCGCTTTCCTCGGTGGTATCCCGGAGAACGAGGCCCACAAAGGCCTCTTTTCCTGGCCCAGCTTCCACGGTGAACCACCGATAGCGGTAAGTCCGGTGGCGCATTCGGAGTTCAGGACGGGTGCCGACAGATTGATCCCATCCAGACTGGGCGAGTGGGTCTCGTAATTCTGAGATAGCGGGAGTGGAAAGGGGGGGGACATCTAATTGAAGAGAAGTGGTTTGGATGGTGTGAATCTCACCTTCCAATTTGTTTTGCGTTTTTGGATCGACTTTCAATATTTGGAAAAGGGGTGATCCGATAATAGATCCATTCCCGGAGAGCTCAAGGATCTCCTTGGACGCTTGATTCAGATATTCAATCGTATTGTTTTTTGTGATCATAAAGACCGGATCAGGTACGCTGTCCAAGATTTGAGAGGTGGATTCCTGGAGATATTTGACCTCTTCTGTTTTCAATTGGACTTGGCTCTCCAACCCGGCAAATTGCGAGGCTAACTGTTTGTTCATGCGATTAATTTCTTCAGCCAGTTCTTCGATTTCATCACCCGTGGAAATGGTGAGGGGTTCTTGGAACTCTCCTCGTCCGATTCGGCGGGCGGCTTCTTGGAGTTGGCGAATCGGTGATGTGATACGGTGGGCCGCTAAATAGCCGAGGGTGACGAGCAAGCCCACCCCTAACAATC
This sequence comes from Nitrospirota bacterium, assembly GCA_029879555.1. Lineage (GTDB taxonomy): Bacteria > Nitrospirota > Nitrospiria > Nitrospirales > UBA8639 > Nitrospira_E. Next base: position 2,191 of record JAOUQB010000276.1, read on the forward strand.
CAAACCCGGCCGTCCATCGAAAGAACTGTTGGATGGGCGCAAACAGTTCTTCTGATGATTGCCACACAAACATATGCCATCCCAGGCCATTTGAGGCTTCTGTGATGCGGTTTGTATTCGTCAGGGGCGCAAACCCGATAATGGAGGTGTCTTGTCCGCCATGGCCATCACTGGGCGCTGGCGTCCAACCGGCTTGCATGGGGGTGACTAAGGGGATGAGTTGGTTGTCACTTAAGGACGTTCCAGTCGGTAGGATAGGACAACTCAGGACCACGCCGCGACTATCGATGAGCATGACATGCCCTGTTTCCCCAAAACGAATGGTATCAATAGAGGGTGCAAAAAATTCCTTGGTATCATACACTCGGCGCAACACACCGATGGCTTCATAGCGCAAGCTATCCATAATGGGAAGAGCTAACGTGAAGGTGTAGGTTTGCAATTGAGGGTCAAAAGCTATGGGACCCAAAAACGGTTGCCCCACGCCTTTATGAAAGGCGCTCTGCCACCATAATTCTTCTGCATGAAGGTAGGATGGATTGGTGTCGACACTTGCGACGATTCGGCCCGCAATGTCTGTGATATAGAGCGCACGAGTCGTTGAGCGAGTGATGATAGGGATGGGATGCCCAGGGTCAATATACGTGCCTTCAATATGTTTTCTCAGATTCTCCGCGATTGGTCCCTGGGTGATCCTTTTGGTGCTATCTAGATCACCCGCTTCCCACGCAGTTTGTTCCTGGGCTAAGACTTCGGAAAGATTCGCCGAAGTCAGGGTACTCAGCCCATCCCGTTGGTCTTCCAAAAATCGGATGAGGTTCACGTCGGTGGTGAGGAGAGAGGTGTGCGATACTTCATCGGCGACCACGAGATCTAATTTTCTAGCGGTCTCGCTGGCCAAGGCCTTAAAGCTTGTGCCATTCACTTCCTGAATTTTTTGTGTGCCTTGATAAAACGCTAAGAACAGCCCAATAAGGAGGGGCAAGGCTCCCACCAACAACATGGAAATCACTAACTTTTTGGTGAGACCCTTTTTCCGTGTGACAGCGGTGGCACTGGTGGGTGGCGTATCCATAAGGCATCAGGTGCCAGGGGGGGCGATCATGGGGAATACTAGGGAAAATGTCGTCCCTTTCCCCACTTGGCTGTCCACGGTGAGCTCTCCTTGATATTTCTGAACGATGGTCCGAACATTATACAAGCCCAGCCCCGTGCCCTTTCCTTTGGCCTTCGTCGTAAAAAACGGGTCAAAGATTTTTGGCAAATGTTCCGCTGAAATTCCGTTGCCGGTATCTCCAATGCTGACGCGAACGATCCCATTGTCCTTTTCTGCCGTTAGTGTAAGGAGGCCTTGTTTCTCCATGGCATGAATGGCGTTAATCATCAGATTGACAAACACTTGGAGCAGTTCTTCTGGCTTGGCATCGATCGTGACATGATCATGATAGTTTTGGATGACGGTGATTTCATGAAATTTGGTGGCAAATTTCGCGATTTTTAAGGCCTCCTCGAGCGTTTCCTGGACAGGAACCGGAAACGACTCTTGGGAGTGTGATGCGCGGGCATATTGTGTGATATTTCGAGAAATCGTCTGGATGCGTTGCGCGGCGTCACGGATACTGGTCGCATGTTGATGAATGCTAGCGGTGTCAGTTTCATCCTGGATAGCTTCGGCCATGGCCAGAATAATGTATAAGGGATTATTGATATCGTGTGCGATGCCAGAGGCAAACGTGCCCATCCCCGCCAATTTTTCAGCTTGAAATAATTGTACTTGCATCAATGATTCATGCCGGAGAATGTCCCACAGTACTTTGGAGGCCGCCCCTCCCAAAACTTCCGTGTTGGGATGTTTCTGTTGATGAATCTGGTTGGAGAGAGAGGGGTCGCCGGTCACATCCACGATGAGGTGGATATCGGGATGTTGGATAAGTTGCATGGGATCTTGTGTGGTCGGGATCGCATGTCGTCGTGCAAGTTTGATCCCTGGAGCGGCCGCTTCTTTATCCGCAATGCCAACAAGATGAATTCGAGGTAAATTCAGGAAGGATTCCAATAATGCCGCGCCGCCCTTCCCCGCTCCGAGGATCACCACATTGATTCGTGGTTCGGTTTCAGTTTG
>JAOUQB010000277.1 GCA_029879555.1 Nitrospirota bacterium
CTCTGACGTGGTGATTCCATACCCTACACGCAATCCGGCAAGACCATAAATCTTTGAAAACGTCCGCAAGACCACCACCGGTCGTCCTTCGCGAACATACCTCAAGCTATCTGGATACTCTACATCACGAACATATTCATAGTAGGCTTCATCAAAGACGACTACCACATGCTCCGGTATCTTGGCGAGAGCCACTTCGATCTCTTTTGCTGAAAGCATCGTGCCTGTCGGATTATTCGGATTACAAATAAAGAAAAGTCGAGTCCGATCAGTAATGGCATCCACCATGGCTGACAAATCATGTGTCCAATTTTTCAACGGCACTTCAACCGGCACACCATGCCCGCCCAACACTGACAAGCGATACATCACAAAGGTGAGGTCGGCCATAATGGCTTCCTCACCAGGAGCGAGAAACGTTTTAATGAGGAGGCTAATGACTTCATCAGACCCATTGCCCACAAGGACCTGATCAGACGATACCTCCCATTTCCTCGCTAACGCCTGTCGCAGATCATGTGCTCCACCATCGGGGTAGCGATGCAGCGAACCTGCTGCGCCCTCAAGCACTTGAAGGGCTTTGAGAGATGGTCCCCAGGGATTTTCGTTGGACGCTAATTTAATGGCTTCAGAAATCCCTAACTCTCGTTCAAGTTCGGACAGGGGCTTCCCAGGAGAATAAGGTTTCAACGCAGCAATGGTCGGATGAACCTGCAAAGTCATATCAAGCAATCCGTTTGTGTTCTAAGGATTTTGTGAACGGAGATTAGTGGTGAATGGGATAGGAGCCCAGCACTTTCAAAAACAAACACCGCGATTTCACTTCATCGAGGGCTTTCTTCACACGGTCATCATCTTGATGCCCTTCCAAATCCATAAAAAATAAATATTCCCAGACTTTGCGGCGAGTAGGACGGGATTCGATTTTCGTCAAACTGATGCCATAGGAGGAAAAGGGACGAATCAGATCATACAACGCTCCTACTCGATCTTTGGCCGAAACGATAACCGAAGTTTTGTCTCGACCGGTGCGTTCAGCGCCTCGAAGAGACAAAATCAAAAATCTGGTGAAATTATTGATGTTATCTTCAATGCGAGATCGCAAAATGTTCAAGCCGTATAGTTGCGACGCCAACTCTGAGGCAATGGCCCCAGCCGTGGGATCGTTGACGCACCGTTCAGCGGCACGCGCCGTACTTGGCTCCTCCACGATCGAGACCGCAGGCAAGTGGGTCTCCAACCAATTCCGGCATTGCGCAATGGCATGGGGATGCGAACAGACGGTTTTAATATCCTCAATCTTTGTGGCTTTGGATAAAAAATGATGGGAAATTTCCAACATGACTTCCCCATAAATTAACAAGGGCGAATCGACAAACAAATCTAAGGTATGATTGACCACACCTTCTGTCGAATTTTCAATGGGCACCACCCCAAACCGCATGCGCCCGCGTTCGACCTCATCAAACACATCCTTAATACTGTTGACCGCAATATAGTCAGCCGATTCTCCAAACTTTCGCATCGCCGCCAAATGGGTAAAGGTGGCAGGAGGGCCTAAATAGGCAATCGTTTGCGTGCCCTCCAGCGAGAGGGAAGCCGACATGATTTCGCGATAAACGGGCCGAAGGGCCTCACTCGGAAAGGGCCCAGGATTGTTGGCCATCAGCCGCTCCACAATAGCCACCTCCCGCCCTTGGGTATGAAGGTGGGCCGAAGCATCCTGTTGCTTCTTGAGATGTCCGATTTTGAGGACGTATTGGGAACGCTCATTCAGCAGCTTGAGAATGTCATCATCAAGCCGATCAATGCCTTCCCGGCATCCTTGGATATTGTCAGGAACGTCCATGGATCTGTGTTTCCTCTTTCATGGTAGGGGGTTTAGCCCCGAGCATACTAGGAATACGCTGCTGTGGCAAGCCAAACAGCCTGCATCAATGAGAGGGCATTTCAAAATTCACGGCTCCGCATCCTTCCTTCCAATTGCCCCACAAAAAGGAGATGTCCGCCTTCTAGAATACGCCAGTCCTTCTACCGATATGCTGTTCCTTCCGCAATGCATATTGAAAGAAATTACCGGCATTGTTCTTGACATAAAACACGCCCTCCCTCATATTTTATCTAATCGCTTCACCGTAGATCTGTTTCGTTCCCTCTCACCAACGATTTCTCATGAACCCTCCTTGTCCCACCATAGCCAAGTATCTATTGCTCCTTGTTAGTGTCATCCTCCTCAGTCCCCTGCTTAGTACACCAGAGGCCCAAGCCATTCCGGCCTTTGCGAGAAAGTATGACGTGAACTGCACGGTCTGTCATACGCGCGCGCCTCGACTCAATCGAACAGGCGAACGGTTTTTAGAAAATGGCTATCAACTGCCGGGCACTGAAGACGGCGGAACCACCAAAAAGTTTCGACTGGGAGACCTGACCTTAGACGATGTCACCAACTATCTTGGGTTCCGTCTACGAGGGAATGCTCTGCGAACGGTGGATTATGCACGCCATGCCCCAGGCACCAACATCGATGGGAATCCCGAAGACCGGACGGAATTTGGGTTTCCAGAAGTATTTAGCCTGTTCACCGCCGGCACGGTCACCAATAATGTCGGATTTTTTGCGGAAATCGAGTCCAATCTCGAAGAGGACGAAACCGGGGTCGAACGCGCCTTCCTGACCTTTAACAATATCGGGCAACATGATTGGGCGCATCTCCGAGTAGGGAAATTCGATCCTTCCGCCTATTCCTCCTATGCCACGCTTCGCCAACAGTTTGAGCTGGTCGGCGACAATTCCGTGGATAATGGATCGTTTATGCTTCCAACCATGAACCGAATTGGGCTCACACCGGCAGCCTTTGCGAGTAAATTTCATGGATTGTTCGATCGAAGTGGCACCGCCATCTTGCCGACGGATCCGTCGCTTTTTCATGCCGTCGCCGAGATGGGTCTCGACATTCATGGGCGGCCCTTTGGCGAGTGGTTTTTATACCAGGTGGGGATTCTCAATGGAGCCAATGAACCCTTCGGCGACTCCAATAATCCCAAAGATTGGTACGTCATGACGCGCTTCGATGTGGCGCAAAGCGACTATTTTTCGGCTAATTTTTCCGGCTTTGCCTACTTCGGCAGCAATAATGTCAAAGTCTCGACAATGGCCGATGTGAATTGGAGCCGATACGGATTCGCCACCAACGTCCGGTATTATATGGTAGATATCTATGCGGCCTTTGTGGTCGATCACATTGCCAATCTTCCAAATTCCTTCAACAATACCTTTGATGAGACGGCAACCGGACTGACCGTAGAAGCCAATGTGCTCGCCACCGATCGCCTCTTGCTTGGGATCCGTTTTGATCATCTGGATGCCGGCGGTCTCCGTACTCAACGAACCAGCAATTCCCTCTTGGCCCTCATCGCAAAGTTTTACATGCGATCCAATATCGCCCTCTTTCTCCGGGACGACATCAATCTACGACCAGCACAAGGAGGACGAACTCCTGAAAGGAATTTCCGGAATGCCTTTTTCGTGGGCGCCGATGTGGCATTTTAGGCAACCCCTCCAGCTCAAGCAGGTGATGCTGTGCGGAGGGATTATGGCCTATCTGGCTTGCAGTCTGCCTATCTGGGCTTTGGCGACTTCTCCCCCCAATCAGGACGAGTCCGTTTCACGAGGGAAAGCGCTCTACGAAAAAGCCTGCCTCCTCTGTCATGGAAAAACAGGAAAAGGCAACGGCCCAGATGCTTTTTATCTTGGCGCCTATTCGGCGCCGCGTCCACGGGATTTCACAGAAGCAGAATTCAAATTCCAGTCGACCTCTTCAGGAGAACTTCCATCCGATGAAGATATTTTTACAACCATCACCAAAGGCATCCCCGGCTTCATGCCCGCATTTCAGGGGCTTTCCGAGGCTGATCGTTGGGATATCGTGAGGTACGTCAAGAGCTTTTCCACCCTGTATCAGGAAGCAGAGAGAACCCCGATAATCCTACCACCAGGCCCACTTCCGGCAACGACCAAAAGCGTGTCCCGAGGGCGAGAAGTCTATGCCTTGCTGGATTGCGCCAAATGCCATAGGCCACAGACATTGCAACCAGGTGGCTTATATGACATGGGAGAATTACGGGACCGCCGAGATTTAAAGATCCTCCCTCCCGATCTGAGCTCTCCGTCTTCTTTCAAGAATGGTCATCGACCACAGGATATTGCGCAAAGCATTTTGACCGGATTGGATGGCACCCCCATGGCGTCGTTCCGTGAAACCCTCTCAGCCCAACCCGAGGACATCTGGCATCTCGTGAACTATCTGTTAT
>JAOUQB010000026.1 GCA_029879555.1 Nitrospirota bacterium
CTGGACGAATTTGCTTGGATGTCCGTCCCCTCCGGGGCGTCTCTGGTTATCTTTCCCTGGCAGACGGCCCGACAACACCACTGTCTTGAACTGGACTTTCCAATGAGTCTGGCGGATTCGTCGGGAAAGTCGATGAAATTTCGCGTGAATTGTACGCCCATTCTGAACGACAACAAAAAGGTTCAAGGGGTGCTCGTTTCGTTCGATGATGTGACGCAATTGGAAGAAACCATTCTTGCCCTGGAGACGTCAAAAGCTGAAATGGAAAGCCTGGCGATGCGGGATCCTTTGACGGGGATCTTCAATCGCCGCGCCTTATTTGAGGCCTTTGAGGATCTTACGAGTGTGAGTCTCCAGGACGAACGGGATTTTGGCTGTATTATGGCGGATATTGATCATTTTAAATCGTTTAATGATCGTTTTGGCCATGCCGTCGGGGATCAGGTGATTCAAGTGGTGGCCAGCATCCTTTCGGCGACCATTCGCCCGACCGATATTATTGGTCGGTATGGCGGGGAGGAGTTTTGTATCTTACTCCCTGGAGAGGGTCCTGAGGGAACGGCTATTGCTGCGGAACGTTTACGCTTGGCCATTTCCGCCCGTGCCAGTGACGCGGTGCGCACGACGGGCGATCGGCGTATCACCATGAGTTTGGGGGTGTCGTGTCTGTCCTGGGGGGCTCCCGATCCCCTCGAGTTAGTGGATCAGGCGGATAAGGCTTTATATGCCGCCAAGCAGGCTGGTCGGAACCAGGTGGGGCAATGGACTCGGGAGGGGGCAGTGGCTGGTCTGCCCATTACTTTGGAGCTCGTGAGTAGCTCGGAGTTCCGCAGTCATCCCAACCAAGATCGATTGTAATCATGGGCAGGTCTGCCCTTCAGTTCCTACGGTGAGTATTTTTTCGGGCTCTGAAGATCTCAGGTCCTGGGTTTCATCGCCTGGTGGAGGGTGTCGGTGACCCAGAGTTTAAAGAACCGTTGCGCGGCTTGATGATAGCCATTCAGCATGTCTGGGACCTGTTTCAGAGAGAATTGCCCATCAACAAAGAAATCATGATCGATGAGATAGCCCATTTCTTGAACGGGTTGCGCGATGGGCACCAACCCATGGCGCACACAGACTAAGTCCTTCCCGCCGTTTAATCCCATAAGCACTTCACTGTGCGTGGCTTTGAGTTCTCCCGCTGTCCCAGCCCACGCAAGATCACCTGTCCATTTTGTTTGGAGCAGCTGGTTCCATTCCTTATCCGTCACGCCCAAGGCCGATTTGCGAATGATATTGCGAAATCGTAAGCCCACGCGCAGTAATATTTGGGGTGGGTATTCCTGTTCTAGGGCCATCATGGTTTTTTTCATGTAGGCGGAGAAATTCCTCCATCCATCATAGTTCCTCGCCACAAGGGTGAGCGCGCCTTTGCCAAGTACCAACTGCCAGCGTTGATCGGTACTCATGAAATTATAGGCCGACTTATCCTGCGTGAGGGAAAACATGGGAAAGGCGTCTCTGACTTTTTCTTGAAATCCGACCGGGGGAGCCGCTGAAATTTTGAGATTGGGTGGAAAGGTTATTTGGCACGTGACATCCACGAGCGGGGTCTTGGTGTATGTCATCGATGGTGTTGTTGTGTGGGCCATGAGTTTGGATCCTTTTTGTCGTTTTTGAATGGGCATGTGCCTTACGTGAAATCGGTCAAGATTTCTCTATCGGTGTTTCGTTCTTCTTCTTGTGTGTGATTCGATGAACAAGTGGTGGTGCCCTGCCTACGCCACGCGCGATTGGGCTTCTTCCATCAAATCCAACATCGAGGAGAGTTGTTTGCCGGCTTCTATCATACACATTTTAATGCTGTCCTCCTCTAGACCGGTGAGTGTCCATGATTCCGGTGCGATGAGGCCTTCCCAATGGCCTTGCCCATTTGGGGATTGAAATCCTTCTGTCAGTGCGCCCGCGATGTTGAGCAAGGCCGCTTCGAACTGATAGTCCGGGGTCGCACTGGGTTGGTGTTGATGACGAATGGCTTCCCCTAGGTTTTTGGGTAATTGCCAGGCGTCGACGAGGGCTTGTCCCACCTGGGCATAATCAAAGCCGATGATCTTTTGCTCAGACACGTAAATGGGTTCACCTGAATTGGCGGATGTTTTCATCGCTTCTTCGGCCTGTTCGGGAAGGAATTGATACAAGACGAGGTGGCCCAAATCTCGAAGCAGTCCTTCCACGAACATGCGTTCGCTATCGACCAGGAAACATTTCCTTGCCAATTCTCTGGCGGCCAGACCGCTAAAAAAGCTGTTGGCCCAAAAAATGTTCATATTCATCACTTGTTGGGACAACCCGGAAAAGGCTTTGGTGACGGAGACGGCTAAGACCAAATCATGCAACGGCTGCATGCCTAAAATTCCGACTGCTCGGGAAATGGTTTCCACTTTTCGCGGCATGCCATAGAACGCGCTATTGACCAGTTTTAACACCATGGCGGTCATTCCAGGGTCAATGCTGATGGCAGCGGACAAGTCCGTCATGGTCGATTCAGGATCATCAATGACTTTTTTGACTTGGAGGTAGACCTCGGGCAAGGACACCAAGGAGGAGCATTGTTCGACAACTTCTGTGGCACTATTCATAGTCAACCTTCGAATTATTAAAGATGAAAGCCTGTCGTCCCCTGTGGGCTCTTTTCGGTCAACCTTTGGCGGACCTTGATGTTTTGTGCAATGGTCTGTTGAAAAAAGCCGCCAGCGGCGTTCTCGCCAGTTTTCCGTGCTCACGTCATTCCAGTACGCTCCGCGCGCAAAACTGGCTGCGGCCTTTCCTTCGAGCGGCCTCAGGACAGGACTGAACGGACCCTTCAGCAGCCTCAGGGCATGCTTTTTTGAACAGACCGAAGCTACGGATCACATAGGCTTTCCTGGCCAAATGTGCCCTTTGATATCTTCATTATTCAACACTCCCTGCAATGGTTCTCTAGGGTAGATAAAAATACCTAGGCTGCTACTGGTAGGCTCGACTTGTCAGAGCTGAGTTCGCCCTCTTGAATGAGAGGCGATGGAATGGCAGGAATCGTGAGGTAAAAATTCCTAGTCGTGTGGCGTAGGGGGAGAAGAATGGGTTTGATGAATTCGTTTTTTTCCCCAGGTAATGAGTCCATAGGCCAGGCCGATGGCGATGGGCACAAAGATTCCAGAGGCGAGGGTATAGTTGGAGAGCCACCCCATTTCATGGAAGGCCTTAAAAAGATAATTGGCCAAGCCACTCACATAGTAGGCGATGACAATCACGGACAGGCCTTCGACGGTTTGTTGGAGGATCGCTTGGCTTTTGGTCGTTTGATCCACGCTGGCTAGGAGTTTCATGTTTTGATCTTGTTGGGCCAAATTCTGCTCTTGCAGAACGAGTTCCACTTTGGTGCGTAGGACCGCGATGGTGCCTTCAAAGTCCTGTTCTAGCGCATGTATCCGGCTCATTAATTGCTGATAGCCATCAGCGACCCCTGTAATTTTCCAATGGACATAGTCGGTCAGGGTGCGACATCCGGGTAGGGCTTGTTCCTGCAGGGCCAAGGTATTGCTGTGGACAATGCGGTCATACGGAACTGATGCGGACAGGCGAAATCGCATGGAGTCCGCCAATCGCCCCACTTCGAGAAAATCATGTGTGAGGCCCTCTAACCATTGCTGCAACCGGGCATGCTTGGCCTCTTTGAGTTCTTTGGTTATCACACTCCGTTGGTACAGATGGCGTTGTTCATAGATTTGTACTTGATCAACTGAGCGAGAGAAGGCCTTGTAGGGCAAGAGAATGAGGTGGGTGTAGTTTTCTAAGGTAATGAGGATATCGATGAGACGTGGGAGTTTGGGGAGGAGTTGTGCTGCCTCTGGTGCCCAAATGAGGTAACGTTCTCGACCATGTTCGTCGGGTGTGAAGCTTGTTGCCACGGAAATGTTTTCCATGAGCACGTGGCTGCCGTAAATTTGCGGTCCAGGGAGAAGGGTGCCCAGTTCTTCGTGATCATAGGATTGTCCTAGCGTGACGACGATGTCTAAGGCATTCACTTCTAAGCCCAATGGAGAAAATGGGAATACGTACTGCGGGAAGGTGAGGGGACCAAATCCCAATGGCATGTCGGATGCCTGAGGAATATGCCAAATTTGATAACTGTAATATTCTGTGTGGGCTTCCCATTTGGCAATCAACCGGTCTCCATTGGGAGTAGTTTTCACGCCAAACCCCACTTTCTCTTCGAGTACCGTTTCTGAGTCTTCAATATTCAAACAGGAAAGTAGCTGCTGAAATTCTTTCCGGCTTTGGGGGCGTTCGATGGCCGGATTGGCCATGCGGCGTGCGGTGTGATGAATGTGGGCTGGAGCCTTCAGCCACCCCTCCAGATATTTTTCCTGAGCGGTATGAATATGCCGTAAAATGCCTTTTTCGGTTGAGGGAGGCTTGAGGGGCATGGTGTCGTGATAGCTCGTGAAGAAAACCGGTTTGGTTGTTCGATCTTTTTCGACTATTTTGACGTTCTACCCTAGTTGCGAGAGACCATGCAAGGGCCTTCCATCAGTTTGGGCCGAAGGGGCTACGGTCGACACTGGCTGCCTTCTGTTCTATCCAGTCGATGATACGATTTTCTGCCCAGAATGAATCCTCCTGGGCTTGAGGATGCTGTACAAATCCACAATGGCCTCCGTGTGATGGAGCGAATAATTCAATAAGAGCATTGTGATGAAGGGATGAGCGATGAAAGATGTCGTAGGGGATAAACGGATCGTCTTGCGCGGTGATGATGAGAGTGGGAATGCGAATGGCGGTGAGGGTCTTTTCAGCGGCGCTCTGTTCATAATAGTCTTCGGCATGTCGATAGCCGCCATCTGGGGCGGTGTAGACATCGTCAAATTCCCACATGGTCTGAATGTTTGGCAAATGGGCGAGGTTCCATTTCCCTGGGTACAGACGATCTTTTCGTGTTAGCTTGGCTTTAAGGCTTCGTAAAAAATGATGATGATAGATCCAATTTGACGGATGTTGTAGCGCACGGACGCATGCGGCCGGCTGGATGTTGGGACTGACGGCCGCAACGCCACTCAATGTCGGGAGCGTTCCTCCCATTTCTCCTGCTAACTTGAGGGTGAGGTTGCCTCCCATGGAATAGCCGATCACCCAGATCTGTCGACATCCGTCGACGTTGGTGATTTCTTGAATAATTTGGCTGTAATCCTGGCTCAATCCGTTGTGATAGAGCGTCGGCGTGAGATGTTCTGAGTCTCCGCAATTGCGTTGATTGATGCGGATGCAATTCCAACCTTTGGCCCAAATCTTGTGGGCTAACCCAACCATGTAATGTGATTCCGTACACCCTTCAAGTCCATGAATCAACAAGACGGTTGGCTTGTTTGTTGGCGACGGTTGCCAATGGCACTGCGTCAGGAGTCCGGTCTCGGGAGTGATCTGAAAGATCCGTTGTTGAGCAAGGAAAAAGGCCGGAGTGTTCCCGCGTGGCCACCAACGCGGGACAATGGTCATTCGATGAGGTCCTCCTAATATGGGATGAGAACGAAATGGAAGGCCAGTCAATGGAGTGGTTCAGGTGGTGGTGAAAAAATAATGGGTAAGCCCCGTTCTTGATTTTGAGATGTTTTTAGAGGGGATATCAAATATCGCCTGAACAAGACAAGTGGTGTGCTGGGTTGTAGGCGAAAATTTCCGTTGATTCTTTCCGTAATGAGTCCTTAACTCTTCGACTTTATTGACAGGGTCTTCACAATTTCGGTACAGGAGCATCGAGCCTTTTTTTGTGAAGAAGAATGATTAGAGTTGATGAGCGTATGGTACCAGGGATAGCTGAGTTCTGGTTTGTAGGACCCGATGGAGGGGATAGGGTATGAGTCGACCCACCAAGCCAAAACCATCAGGTGGACGGGAGAGTTTTCTTATTTTTATGGTCGTGGGCTGCGGTATTCTGGCGACATTGTCCATGAATTCGCTGACCACGCCTCCTGCTGAACAGCATGATGCTGGCGGCACCCAGGCGGCTGTGCCGTCTGCACCACCTCTGGTTGAGCAGCAACCAGACAAGCCGATCGCGCTTGTTGATGTGCCCTTGGCCACTGGGGAAGAGCCGCTTGATAAATTATTTGTGCAATCGGGATGTGCGGTCTGTCATACCATCCCAGGAATTGGCCCCGCTCAGGGTCGGCAAGGCCCCAAGCTTGTCCTGGGAACCAACGGGCCCACACGATTGGCCGATCCGAATTATCATGGCACGGCTGAAAGTGTGCGCGAATATATTCAAGAGTCCATCCTGTCTCCAGGTACGTATATTGTCCCTGGATATTCGGATCGCGTGATGCCTCGATGGTACGGAAAAAGGCTCAATGCGAAATCCTTAGACCGGATTGCCCACTATCTGGAAGGTTTAGAAGAATGAAGGATGAGGGGAAAATCACGGGGGGGTGGCCCACTCCTAGGCTGATTGCGTTATGGATGGAACCGGAACCCAAATAACAGGCCGATATTGAAGTTGTCGCTATTTCTTCGATTGTCCAAATCAATATCCTGAAATGTGAAGATAAGTGTGCTGGCCAGGGAGATGGTTCGGCTCAGATGAAAAGCAGCCGTTGCCCCAAACGGGAAAATATAACTTACGTCATGGTCATCGGTTCTCCCCCGTTCGTAATCCGCATAGACAAAGCCTATTCCACCAAAGGGAATGATTGAGACGGCTCCCAGCGGAATGTGGTATCGAGCCACGCCTGCAAACGTAATTTGGGTTAAGTCCCCTCCGGGTGTAATTAAGAGTTGTGGCCCGATAGAAAACTCTGAATCTAGGTAATAATCGCCTTGAAAGCTCATCGTGAACACGGTGTCATCGACGGTATCGGTCAGAAACCCCACGTCTGTTCCGAATCCCCAAGAATTTTCGGCTCGTGCTAAGGAAGGCCCTAATGAAAAAAACAGGAGAAGGGCTGCAATCGCCAGTAGGGTCTTGACCCATTTATCGATCATATCGAGAGGATCCTTTCGTTGAGATGAGGAAATGATGCGAGAGGTTTCATTTCGAGGGAAAGTATACCCGAATGCTCCCAGAGATTTCATTCCTTTGCAGGAATGAAATCTCTGGTGGATTCTTGTGTGCGCTCTCAGCAGATTTTTCTTCCATGGGGAGTCACTCCTGTTTTTTTATTCATGAAATAGGGGAGTGGCTCCCGGGGGAATTTTTTCTCTAATCCTTCAGGCCTACGGCTTCCGAGGCTGCCGTTCCAGCATCCTTGACCGCTTCACCCGTGGCGTCCGCTGCGTCTTGGATTGCCTCACCGGTGGTTTCCATCGCGTCCGACATGGCCTCTTTGGCATCTTCAGCTGCGCCGGTGATGGCCTCCCCAGTGTTTTTCATGGCATCACCCACTGAATCGGTTGTACTTTCAACGGCACTATCGATGGCTTTTCCCGCTTGTTCGGCCGGTCCATCCGATTCGCCACATCCGGTGAGAGCGATACCGATCACACATGCGAAGATTGCCCACCTTGGAAAGGCATGAAGCACTTTCATCTGTTCACCTCCTGTTAAAAGAAAAAGCCCTGTTCTTGCCTAATCTGGGACCTGGGAAATAAAGGGGGGATGTGACTGGCAACAGGATCCATTCTGTGCGAACCAGGAAACCCGAACCCATACTCACCAGTAACTCATAGTATTGTAGCCTATTCAGGAAAAAGAGCAATGGGTTAGCGGGTAGGGAGTAAGAATTTTAGGGTTTACCCTGGGCTCACCGAGAGAATATTCAGAAGTATGCGGTTTTTGTCTTTTTGCCTTAATTTTTTACAATGGGTGTCGATAAGAAACAGTACAGACTTTCAAGAAACTTTGTTTGGGATCCACAATTTTAAGAAGTTGAGGGTGTTATGGCAAAACCAGTTGGAAAGCTCAGAAAAATTAATTTAAATGAAGTGTGGGCCAATGAAGTGGATGGATTCGCTTCATGGTTACAGCAAGAAGAAATATTGGAAATGTTAGGAGAGGCGGTGGAGTTATCCTTGAAACCAGCCGGAGAAGCTCCTTTGGAGGCGCTTGTGGGTGGCGTGTTGGCCAAAGATACTAAGCGCGGGCATAATGTCATTATTTTAGGCCATTTAGAAGGAATTAGTCCGGAAGCCTTTGGGAAATTGATCATGTACGCTGCCGGCCTCGAAGCGAAAGCGATGATTTGCGTGGGCCAAGAAATTACGGCCGACATCCGTCTGAGTTTAAATTGGCTGAATATGGTGTCCCGAGACGATGTCAATTTTTATGCGGCAGAATTGGAATTGTGGCGAATTGATGATTCGGTTCCTGCGCCAAATTTCAACATTGTCTGTGAACCGAATAGTTGGGCCCGGCAATTAAAAGCGGGGCAAGAGGATGGACCTTCTGCTGAAATCAGTCCAGCTCAAGAGTCGACCGACGTACACCCGCCCAAAGCCGAATCGACGAAAGGATCAAAGGACAAAGGCGGTGCGGCCCAGGGAAAACAGGGGGTTGGCTCAAAAGATGGCGTGTCGGTCCGTCAAAACTTTGTCTATACAAAAACCTTCTCGTAAGTCTGTCGAACGCTGGATTCCACTCGCCAACTATTTGGGGATCTCAACTTCCCGCCTCCCTGATGATTTCAGGTGTGGGGTGCCTCGTGTGCAGGACTCTTGCCCGAAGCCGGGTTGTGAGCGTTACGGATCGACCATCCTCTTCCAGCGACAACATGGCCCTATTTCCATGAGCCCATGATCATCGAGCAGAACCAATTTGAAGCGTGGGGCGTTTCTCCTTCACCCTCCCACATACTCGCGTAATTGCATCCTAGACAGATCGTGTGACTTGCGGTATTCTCAAGTCCCCGTTTGTTTTATGGAATCTTCAGAACACCATCCTCCTATTGATTTTATTCGGGCCAAGATCTTCACGGATCAGGAAACCCGACGATTCGGTCAATGTGTGCATACACGGTTTCCGCCGGAGCCTAACGGCCATTTGCACATTGGTCATGCCAAATCTATTTGCTTAAATTTTGGTATTGCTCAGGAATTTGGTGGTCTTTGTAATTTGCGGTTAGACGATACCAATCCGACCAAGGAACATTTGGATTATGTGCAGTCGATTCAGGAGGATGTTCGCTGGTTGGGGTTTGATTGGGGAGATCGGTTGTATTATGCCTCGGACTATTTTGAAGCATTATATGAATTTGCCGTGAAGCTTATTCGAAAAGGGAAAGCTTATGTCGATAGCTTGACGGCCGACGAACTTCGAGAATATCGAGGGACGTTGACGGAAGCGGGAAAAGAAAGCCCGTATCGCCAGCGTAGTCCTGAAGAGAGTCTTGATTTATTTGCCAAAATGCGCGCTGGAGAATTTGAGGAAGGCACCTATGTGTTGCGTGCGAAAATTGATATGGCGTCACCAAATATCAATTTACGTGATCCGGCCTTATATCGAATTCGGAAAGCCACCCATTATCGGACCGGAGATGCCTGGTGTATTTATCCGACCTACGATTTTGCCCATCCGCTTTCCGATGCGATGGAAGGCATAACGCATTCCTTGTGCACGCTGGAGTTTGAAGACCACCGGCCCTTATATGATTGGGTCTTGCGTGAATGTGAAGTTCCTTGCCATTCCCAGCAAATTGAATTTGCTCGATTGAATCTGGCTCATACGGTTATGAGTAAGCGCAAGCTTCTCCAGCTCGTGGAAGAGGGGCACGTGCACGGATGGGATGATCCTCGCATGCCGACGATAAAGGGTTTACGTCGTCGAGGGTATACGCCAGAGGCCATTCGGAATTTTTGTGAACGAATCGGTGTAGCCAAACGGGATAGCGTGATTGAGATGGGCTTGCTCGAACATGCAATTCGTGAAGAGTTGAATCGTTCGGCCTCTCGGGTTATGGCGGTCTTGCATCCTGTGAAAGTGATCATTGAAAATTATCCAGAGGGGCAGACTGAAGCGGTTGAGGCGGTCAATAATCCTGAGGATGCCACGCAAGGAAGCCGTTCGCTGGCGTTTAGCCGCGAACTCTATATCGAAGCCGATGATTTTCGTGATGATCCACCCAAGAAGTTTTTTCGACTGTCGCCTGGGCAGGAAGTTCGTCTTCGTTATGCGTACATCATCCGTTGTGTGAGTGTCGACACCGATGAGCGGACGGGGGAGATCAGCGCGATTCGATGTACGTATGATCCGGATACCAAACGAGGTGGATCGCAAGCTGGACGAAAAGTCAAAGGCACGATTCATTGGGTTTCGGCTCAGCATGCCGTGCCGGCAGAGGTTCGCTTGTACCAACCGTTATTAGCGGAGTCGTCCACGACTGCCGAAGGGGATGCCTTTAATTTTCAGGAGTTGCTGAATCCCCATTCTTTGGAAATTCTTCCCACGTGCTGGGTCGAGCCGAGTCTCAAGCATGCCCAGCCTGGCTGGCGGTTTCAGTTTGAACGGCAAGGGTATTTTTGCGTGGACCCGGAATCCACGGTTCAAAAACTTGTCTTTAATCGAACAGTCGCCCTCCGTGATAGCTGGGCAAAAATTGAGAAACACTGAATCGGTTTTGGTGAGAAGAACCCTGTATTCCATGATCACGGTTTTCCCCGTCTGTGATAAACTTGTCTTATGTCCAATTTAGGGATCTTAGGTCGTGTCATGTTGTGGCGAAAAACTGAATATTCCATTAATGCTGATACCAAAAAAGTTTATCTAGAACGAAAATTTCTTTGGGGAAGACGGCGTGTTCGTAAGTATGTGGAGCAAGATCTTCCTTCGCCTAATGGGCATGCCGCGGGAATGATCTTTTCTTTAACTCGGCGCCGAATTTTCTGGCGATTCCGTCTTTGGAAGCCGCTCCAGTCCACGTATTTTACTCTGAATTTGCAAGGCCGGTGGATCCAGATGTGTCGGACCTACCATTGATTCCCTGATGTACTTGCCTCTTCGACCTTTCGAAAGCGATGGGTCCACGTTATTGGGTTCCCATACCAATTTTTCTGTCTTGCTTAGGTGAAAACATTTATATAAATGTGACCCGATTCATATGTATTATTCGGTAACACCTTCCTGCCAAGCTCTCCCAGAGGTGGGTTAGGTGTTTTGAGTAAAGAGTTGTCCGTTTCCTGCCGATATATTACCTCAAGGGCAGGAATGAAGAGCCGCTGTATTGGGGGATCTTCCACATGTTAGGGAAAGCCTGTTTTGTGACAGCGATGATTTTTTTAGCCTGTTGCGTGGCCGTGCTTTCCTGGTTTGGTTGGGTCCACGGAATGTCTTGGTCGCAACGACGAACCAGTTTCCCTTCCCACATGTAAGTTCTTTTCTTGGGTCAGTTGTTCCTGCCAGTTTGATGTCCTAGTTCTTACATTGTTTGATGTGAATGGTGCTCTTGCCGTTCGGGTTGTTGCCTGAATGATTCTTCACCGAGATGACGTTCATCCGGTGGAAAAAGGCGGGGACAGCCAACATCCATGTTATCCAAGAAAGAAGAGATGGGGTGCTATGCGTGGAAATAATCGTCCAGTAAAAGGCATGAATGGTCTGCACGTACCAGATGGGGTAGAGCCCAATTGGACAGATAGTCTGACCTATCCTCAACCCGAGAGTCTGAATGATACCTTTTGGCGCTGGGAGTTTCTTCGGCGTCGAACGGATTATCGACAGGATTGGGAAAAGTATTATCAAGCAACGTATGAATATGATGTAGCCTGTGCCAATGACCCGAAGTTTCCTACTCGCTATCGAAAGAAAGTCGTTTCACCTGACCATCCCGCCTTTAAGGCGCGAATGCCCAATTCCTTAGAAAAATATCACTTGAGTGGATTGCCTAATCCCTCGATTCCCAAGCCCTGGATGTTGTCATTCGATTCAAATTATGGGCGAATTTACTTTGGGCAAGGTCCGGATTGGTTGGGCGGGGGAGAAGAAGTCAGTTTGTGTCTATCTGAATGGCGAGTGGCGGCTGTGTTTGATCTCAAGAAACCCTTGTTGCCTCAATTGGATAAGGTCAAGACAGACTTGTTGGAATGGCAAGAGCATCAAGTGGGGCGTAATCTTGACCGGCGAAAGTCCAGAGATGAATGGCCTCTCTATTTACGCGTATTGGATGGCGTTGAGCTTGGGGTGCCCTTTCGGGAGATCGGACGACAACTGCTGGATATTCAAGAAGATGATGTGGCCGAAGCACGCATAGCGCAGCTGTATAAGCAGGCTTGTCAAATTAGCTTACATTTTCCGGTCTAAAAAGATGAATTTTCAAGGGGGTGGATGCGGAGCAATGAAGGGCAGGAATCCGTATGGGGTTTGTGGGAAGGGTGAATTCAACATAGGAAATCTATATGAGCAAATTAATTGATGCATTAAACCGGCTTCAATCCTTAAAAAATGAAGCTCCCCTTGACTTGAGCAATCCTTATCTTGTGCCGCCCCAGACTGTTTCGCCTCTGTCTCCCGTGTCCTCAACTGGGGCTGTGGCAGATTTGAAAAAGGCATCGGTCCGGAAAGTGAAGGAAGATGAGCGGCCATTGTTTAGTATGGCGGCCAAGGATTGGCTGGGTGTGGTCCAACAAGAATATCTTAAAAATTTTGTTCGAGAAGGTGGGGGCGCTATCAAATTTGCGGTTTTCCCGGATCCAGCGTCGCTGCATGAAACCCAGCAAGCGTTGGATCGCATGGCCAATACCGAGGCCTATGTGTGCATGAAGATTGATGCTCGATTTACCAAGGTGCATATGGTGGAACGGTTGTTTCACAAAATTGCTAAGCAAGTGGATTGGGATGATTTGGCGTATCGATTTGTGAGTCGTCTATTAGAAGAGCATGGGTATCAACTCCCGGCGAACCGCCAGGAATTTTCTCTTCGCCAGGTTGCGGCATTAAATGAACGGAAAGAACCCATGCTGCGACGCGATGTGCAAACGTGGCTGGAAAAATCGATCGAAGGGGATTCAGGCCTGTGCCGGGAATTTCGTATGGCCATGATCCGATTGTGCCTTGCGCAGTTTGAGGCCGGTGATGCCGATCGCGTCCTTGCCACGGCTGTGAAGGAATGGTTGTGTGGTGATCTCCGTCTCGTCTCCGGAGTGAAAAAGGCCCTGATTTATCAAAAAGTCGCTCGGCACAATGCCCGGCATATGTTGGCCTCGTTAACGCGATGGTTGCGCCTGACCGGTAAAGGGGGACTTGTGTTGTCTCTCGATATTTCCCGGTATTTTGGCAAACGGCAAGAATCTTTGAACGATGGGTCGTTGACGTTTTCGCCATCGGCCACGATGGATTTATTTGAACTGCTCCGGCAATTTTTGGATATGGCGGACGCCATCGAAGGGCTGTTGATGGTTGTGCTAGCCCCAGAGGCCTTTCTGACTGATTCTCGTCGTGGCGTGGATCGCTATGAAGCCTTGAAGCTTCGAGTTTGGGATGATATCCGTCCCAGGCATCGGCAGAACCCCCTCGCCTCGTTGGTACGGATTCAAGGAGAGCATGCAGGCCATGATGGATCAACGCCATTGGCTCCACCACGACTTCAAGGTCATAGTACGGTGCCCGATATTGAAGCCCGTCGGGTGGTGGAAGGTCTGCGCGCAGGGGTGCCTAATCAACATGTGGTGACGGCTCTAGGATGTTTGCAACCTGAGGTGGAAGGCCGGTTTCGTCGCATGTTAGAAGCCACTCAACAAAATATTACGACCGGAACCTGTCCAAGGGGAATGGTCCTTGAGGGAGAATTCGGGAGTGGGAAATCACATGTGTTGGAGTATTTGCAGCATTTGGCATTGGATGCCAATTTCATCTGTAGCCGAATTGTCATCAGTAAGGAAACTCCACTCTATCATCCCGTTCGGCTTTTTTATTCAGCCATTGAAACAGCCGTGGTTCCGAATAAGAAGGGAGAGGTCTTTGCCGAAATTGCTGGTGAATGTGATGTGTGGACGCCGCGGTATAAAGAGCTGGTCGCCTGGGTGAATAA
Source organism: Nitrospirota bacterium (assembly GCA_029879555.1). GTDB lineage: Bacteria > Nitrospirota > Nitrospiria > Nitrospirales > UBA8639 > Nitrospira_E. Next base: position 13,971 of record JAOUQB010000026.1, read on the forward strand.
TCCAGATAATCATGTGGATACTCGATTTGCGGCCACTCTTTTGCTGTATGAGCGGATGAGTTCGGATATGGAATTGGGCCATCGAATGGCGCGATTTTGGACTGGGGATCCTATTGGAGTAGGTGAGTTGAAGCGATATCTCCAGGAAGCTGGCTTTGGTGGGCATTACACCTTTGGCCGAGTCACGGCTACCGAATTAGCTTTACAGCGGTTTCAATTTGCCGCGCGTCTGATGCAAGCAGCTGGGTATGCGGGATGGATTTTATTAATTGATGAAGCC
>JAOUQB010000278.1 GCA_029879555.1 Nitrospirota bacterium
GCTGCACGCATTTCCGCTTCACGAATCTTTTTCGTGGCGTCATAGCCGTCCATGATGGGCATTTGGCAATCCATAAAGACCAGGCCATAGGGAATGGAGGCACAGGCTTCGACGGCTTCTTGCCCATTCGCGACGACGTCGACTTTATACCCAAGCCGTTCAATCATCATCATGGCCAGCTGTTGATTCACGTGATGGTCATCGACGACCAATACCCGCGGACTACTTGTTTTTTGAGATTCCAAGGCGGAAAAGCGTGTGATAACCGGAGTTTCAGGGTGATGCAGTGTTCCTGGCTCGAGTCCCATGACGGCCTCCAGAGTGTGTTTGAGAAGGCTCTGTCGAAGCGGTTTGGTGAGATAGCCTGAAAAGCCTGCTTCCTTCGCTTCTTTGGCATCTCCCCGCTGTCCCAGTGAGGATAGTAGGATCAATCGAAGATCGGCGAATTGGGGATTGGCTTTAATGGTTCGAGCGAACGTCACCCCATTCATGACGGGCATGTGCATATCGACAATGGCAACCTGAAACGGGGTTCCTCCCTCTTGGGCTTCTTGTATGAGATGGAGTGCCTGAAGGGGAGTGGCTGCCGTGGTGACTTGCATACCCCAGTCTTTGGCGTATTCTTCCAACAGTTGGCGATTGACGGGATGATCATCGATACAACAGAGGCGTATTCCCTCTAACATTCTATTCTGGAGAATCGGAGCTTGACGAGATTGTTTGAGAAATTGTGCCGTAAACCAAAAGGTACTGCCCTGCCCAACCTGACTTTCAATATGGATCGTGCCGCCCATGCACTCCACCAACTTTTGACAAATGGCCAACCCGAGTCCAGTGCCTCCAAATCGTCGGGTGGTCGAGCTGTCGGCTTGTTGGAAGGGTTGGAACAGGCGCTGTTGCGTGCGTGAATCAATCCCCATGCCGGTATCCTTCACCTCTACCCGAACGGTGGCGGTTCCTACGGTTTCGTGAACCGGAGAAATCGTCATGGTCACGGCACCTTTTTTCGTAAATTTAATGGCGTTGCTGATCAGGTTCAGCAAGACTTGACGAAAGCGGCCCGGGTCCCCTCGTAGGGCTGTGGGAACGTGTGTCTCCACACGCCCGATCAATTCCAAATTCGCCGTTCCAGCTTTTTCGGCGAGGAGATCCAGGGTATCTTCCATGGCGACACGAAGATCGAAATCAATGGTTTCAAAATCTAATTTTCCGGCTTCAATTTTTGAGAAGTCCAAAATGTCGTTGATGATGGTCAACAACGCTTCGCCCGAATGACGGACAGTTTCGGCAAACTGATGTTGTTGGGCCGACAGGTTGGTATCCATGAGCAGCCCGGTCATCCCGATGATGCCATTCATGGGGGTTCGGATTTCATGACTCATGGTTGCCAAAAATTCACTTTTGGCTTTCGCGGCATGTTCGGCAGCCTCCTTGGCCTTCAGCATCGTTTCTTCAACCAGTTTTCGCTGGGTAATGTCCCTGACCAGTCCGTAAAAAAAGTAGGTGTCCCCCTTGATGATGGGAATAATGGAAAGCTCAATGGGAAATTCATGCCCTTCCTGATGTTGCGCAAGGAGTTCCAGCCGTTGATCGGTGGTCAATCCCGACCGTGTTTCGGCAAACTGTTTCAGGCCTTCTCGGTACGTTTCATGATTGTGTGGAGGAATGATGAGCTCGACGAGATCTTTCCCTATGACCTGTTCGTACGTCCAACCGAAAATTTCAGTCGCTTGAGGGTTCCATGTCAGAATTTTCCCTTCAGCGTTGATACTAATAATGCCGTCGAGTGCGTGGTCAATGAGATTTTGGGTCTGTTTCTCCATGTCCTTGAGGCGGAGTTCGCTCGTCTCGCGGAGATTGTCATAGAGTTGCTGCATTTCCTTAGAAGAGAGGGCGAGGGACCGCTCCAGTAATGCTCGACCTTGATCGGATTCCGTATAGGCATTGCTGATGCCCTCCAGTAGTTTGACCCACTTCTCGGGGGAAGGCGGAGCGGTCAGATCGTCCGCCCCTACACGTTTCAGTTGCCGTTTAAGAAGAGGATGCATGAGAACTTATTGTTCCGAAATGGTGGTTACGGTCATGGTTTGGTTATGAAGATTGCAGCGTCCGTTGGCATAGGGAGACAATTCGCCATAAGAATAAAACCCGATTTGCTGAGTCCCTTGCGGAAAGACTTCTAAGGTGGCTTCAATCTCCTCTTCGGCACGCTCGCCTAGTACCAGACGTCGTCCCACGCAGGTAATCGCGATGGCCAGGGTATTCTGTACGTCTTTCGAATTGGTTTGGAGTGCGGCCTCAGAGGCCCCCGTGATCAGCCGATCAAAATTTCCTCGCATGAGTTGCACTAAAGAGTCTTGCGGAATGTTCCCGGCAAAGGTCATCGATTGGTCGGTTTCATCCACGGCGAGAATGGTTCGCACGAGATAGTCATCGCCAGTCTCTTCTTGTTTTAAGGCCAAAGGAAAGAGAAGGGCTGTCGCCGGGAGTCCGCTGGCTCGCTCCCCAAGGTATTCCTTATAGAGCTCTAACGCCGGCTTCCCATCCAGTTCATAGAGTACGTTGTCTTTCGATCGTGTGACGCGACGCTCAGGGCCCAGATAGTCCCATCCTCCTTTTGATCCATGTCCCAACCGAATATGATCGCCATAGAACCCGACGGCGGTGACAAAACCTCCTGTTGGCGTATTGTTCCGGAGCACCCATGTTTGTTTGAAGCGATCACCATCTCCCGCGAGACCTCCGGTGATGACCACTGATTCGGGCAGCACTTCATTCATGCCGCGGATCAATTCACTGCCATTGACGGTCAGGCCATCGGAAAGGACCAAGACTCCTCGAAGGTCGGGCCGCATCAACTCGGTCGCTAATTGTTGCCCAACCTGAAAGGATTGAGATGATTCGGAAATCGGGATGGTGGTTGTTTGAACCGTGGTCCGTTCAAATTGCAGAATTCCTCCCACAAGACTCTCGTCTTTAATCTCACTGCCAAATACTTCCCCAGAGGTAGAACAGCCAATGATTGGAATGCCTGAAAACGTCTGACAGACCTCCTGAACGCGGGCAGGGGATTCTAGGAAACTTGAGGCCCCAAATAAAATAACCAGGGACTGCTGTGGGTCCTGGACAAAATCTGGGCGAATGATCGAGGGGTTGGTTTGATCAAGGCAAAATGTCTGGACGTTCATGCATGCTCCTTATGGCGTTGAATAATTCGCAAGATGGCTCTTCCGAAAAGATGGCTCGATTTCGACAGACAACCCCTTAGGAGGGTGTATCGTGTTTTTTCGGTTTTTTTCGAAGAAATCTGAACGGGGATCTCGACTGAAGGGGAATTTTTGTGAGGCGTCCCTGGATTGAGGTCGGGCGAGGGATGCCGTTAGCGACTTTTTTCAACAGTCCCACTAGGGAATCGAGGAGGGTAGGGGCTGAGGGTGTTCTGCCGGAGTTTGGTGGGTGAGCCGTGCGAACAGTTTTTTCCGAGTCGAATAGAAGGCGGGTTGGTCTTCTGACAGTTTCAGAAATTTCCCATAATATTGGTTGGCTAATCGCGCATTGCCCAATTGTTCATAGGCATACCCCATATTCAGATGAATGTGGGGGAGATCAGCCTCTAGCGTTTCAGCTTGCCGCAATTCGTGGATGGCCAGTTGATAATCCCCCCGTTGTTGAGCCACAAGGGCACGCTGGATCCACAATTGGGGCACTTTGTCATTTCTCGCTAATCCACTCAGAAAAAATTGATCGGCTTGTTCCATGTCGCCATTACCCAGGAGTGCCGTGCCCATCCAAAACCAGGGCTGCCATTGCACGGGTGGGTCATGAAACAGGGGAGATAATAAGGCCACCGCGCCTTCGTACTCTCCTGATCGAATCAGTTTTTGAGCATGACGTAATCGATTGGCCTGCGTGGGTTGTGCGGGAGTGGCTGTGGGAAGCCCGGTATGAGTCGATTGCTGTCGCGCTTCCAAGGCGGCCAGAGTGACTGGTCTAGGGGCAGCCTCTTGCTCTGGTTTCGTGGATTTGATGAAGTCTTCCGTCTCAATCATTTCTTCATTCAGAGCCAAGACGACCCTCTCAGGAGATTGTATTTCACCTGTATGGTCCTTGTCGCGAATCTTTGTGTGTGCCAATTCAGATCGTTCCGTTGCGATTGGTCCTGCACTCCTGGTAGGCGGTGGTTCTTCAGAGGCGTCCGGTGAGGAGACGGGCAATTTCTCCACGCCGCTGACCGGTTGGTCTACCGTGTGAGAAAGGGTGGGTGATGCGGGTGCAGATGCGGACTCTCTGGGTTGGGTTGAG
>JAOUQB010000279.1 GCA_029879555.1 Nitrospirota bacterium
GAGGCGTGAGGCGTGAGGCGTGAGGCGTGAGGCGAAAAAAGTAGAGAATGGATCAGGCCTAGTCAAGCGTAGAATTACCGAAATAGATGGTTTTCTTTTTACCCCTTACGCTTTACGCCTTACGCTCTTCCCTCATCGGGAGAGCCGGTTATGGAGCAGCGCCTTGAGTTTCACCATGGATTGCGCATGGAGTTGGCAGATGCGAGATTCGGTCACCTCAAGAATGACCCCGATCTCTTTCATCGTGAGCTCCTCGAAATAATACAGAGTCAGGACGAGACGTTGGCGTTCCGGTAACCGTTCAATGGCATCGACTAAGGCCTGGCGGGCGTCTTCTGAGACCAACGATTCCAAGGGGCTTGGCTGGTCTCGATCCGCCAAAGCATCTAAGATCGGATGGGCATCTTCTTCATTGCTGCCAAGATCATCCAAACTCAACACCACAGCCCCTTTGGCTTGCAAGAGGGTTTCATCAACCTCTTGCGTGTCCATCCCAAGCGCCTCGGCCAATTCCGCTTCGGTTGGTGGACGACCTTTTCGTTTGGTCCATTCATTGGCGGCATGATGAATTTTGCCGATTCGTTCGCGCAGAGATCGTGGCACCCAATCCATCGCTCGAATTTCATCAAGCATCGCCCCTCGAATGCGAAACTCCGCATAGGTGCGAAATTTTATTTCGCGAGACGGATCGAATTTAGTGAGGGCATCCAATAACCCCACCATCCCGGCGCTCATGAGATCTTCGACGTTGAGTCCACTGGAGACTCGCATGGCCAACCGCATCGCCATGTATTTAATGACCGGCAAAAACTCCTTGATCAAATTTTCCCGTTCTTGGGTATTCAACGAGAGTTTCGTCGGCAGTCCCGCCTTGGGTTTTTCTGGAGCCGTTGTCACACCACCACGTTTCATTCGTTATCCTTCCGTCATAGTTCGGGTCGCGGCTAATGCCGAAGGTCCAAATAACTGAAATCCCCCTTGCCAAGCTCGATCTCCACTCCAGCCTTGCAAGGTGGAGACCAACGAAGACAACGCTCGACTCGCCGGTGCCCGTGGATAGAGTTCACACACCGCCCGTTGTTGGGATACCGCCATCGAGACGTAGTCATCTGACGGAATACACCCCATATAGTCCAAGGACAGCGATAAAAACCGATCCGTGACCAGGCTGAATTTGCGAAACACCTCTTTGCCTTCTTGCACATTTTTCACTTTGTTGACGAGCAACCGGAATGTCCGCAAGTGATAGCGTGTGGACAAAATTTTGATGAGCGCATAGGCATCCGTCAGGGACGTCGGATCCGGCGATATCAGCACGATGGTTTCATGCGCTACTAAACTAAAATACAGCACGTTCGGAGAGATGCCTGCGGCGCAATCGATGAACAACAGATCCGGGATCCTCGGTAATTCCAGAAAGGCCGTTTGTAGCATGAGCTGCTGTTCATAGGTCAGTTGCGTAAACGCTTGGCCACCGGAGGTCGCGGGCAGAAGCTGAATGCCTTCCGGGCCCGTCACCAGCACTTCCTCCAAACGACGTTCCCCTGAGAGCACATCTTCAATCGTATATTTCGGGGTTAAGCCTAAAAGAATATCTACATTTCCCAGGGCTAAATCGGCATCCATGACCATGACCTTCCGGCCCTGCCGCGCCGACGCCACTGCCAAATTGGCGACCACATTGGTTTTTCCTACACCGCCTTTTCCTGAACTGACGGCAATGACTTGGACCTGTGGACTCAGAGAGGGAGTCGGATTCATGGTCTCCCGTAACCCACTGGCTTGATCCACACGCCGAGATCGAGGAAGACCTGACCGCATGGTTCTTGGCGTTGTGGTAAGAGCCATTAGCGAGCCACCTCTGCCAACACTGATGGTTCAGCACTCATCAAGCCCGGTTGCCCGCTCAACACCAAGTCCACCAGCCGTTGACGCGTGGCCACTTCTAAATCTTCCGGCACCCGTTGCCCCGCGGACAAATAGGACACAGGAAGGCCTGCCTGAGACAACAGGGTATACATACTCCCAAATTTCAAGGCTTCATCCAGCTTGGTCATGATCAATTTTTGGATGGGGAGCGATTGATACCGGCGAATGGTGTCCATTTGCACGGCTTCCGACATCGGCGCCGCCAACACCAAATGGGTTTCGATTTTTCCTACACCCCGTGTCATGGCCACCAATTCTTCGTGCCCCGCTCGATCCTTGGGACTTCGGCCTGCCGTATCGATGAGAATCAAGTCGGCTTCCTGATGCCGCCTTACGCACGACGAAAAATCTTGTTGCGATACAGCGACCTCGAGTGGAATTTTAAGAATTTTTGCGAAGACCCGAAGTTGCTCGACAGCGGCAACACGATAGGTATCGAGCGTAATCAACACGGTTCTCTGGTGTTCATCCTGTTGACGCGCTAATCCGGCTAATTTAGCAATCGTCGTCGTCTTCCCAACTCCTGTTGGCCCGACCAACATCATGATTTTTTGTCCATATTGTCGCGAGACCGAGGGATTGGACACCACCAATCCCTCTTCCAATCGTTCCCGCATCAATTCATTCACGGCGTCACGGTTTCCGAGCCCCACCGTCCCCAACGTCTCCACAACCGAACGCAGGACCCCATGTGCCACTTGCGGATTGATGCCATGGCCGACCAGCGCTTGATAGTCCCCAAGGACATCGCCCGGTAAGCCTTCGACCCGCTTATGCAGCTGGCTCTCCAGCACTTCACCCACGACAATCCTCAGTCCTTCTATTTCCTGCCGCAAGGGCCCCAATGTTTGCTCCGGATCTTTCTGCGATTCTCGCAACCGCTGAATTTCTTCTCTCATGTCATGTAAATGTTGCGTGACGGGATCCAACACGGAGGCCACCTGTAACTGTTCTGAAAACGTGGCTTCTTTTTTCGTCTTCGGTGGTGCGCTCGAATGGCCGGCTGTCGGGAGTTGCTTTTTGATCAAGGCTTGCAACGATCGATCAATCGTCACCGCTGGCTGGTCATCTTCTATTTGGGGGGCGCGATCCACCGCTGCGGTCACTTCGATCACCGATTGACTGAGTAGCCCAAACAAGCCTCCGGATTTTTGTATACGGCGGGAGGAGACAATCACGGCCTCCGGCCCGAGTTCAGCTTTGACTGCCTGGAGAGCTTCTTGTAACGAGAGCGCTTCAAATCGTTTCAGCTTCATGGGGTAACCTCACAACTTCAATAGCTTGAATTTTTGTTTTGGGATCCAACTCATTCGGCGAAAGAACAGCCAGGGCATGCACGCCCGGCGACACCAGTCGATAGAGCTGCGAGCGAATGGACTGCGAACAGAGCACGATCGGTTGATACCCTTGACTGACGACGCGCTCAATGGCCTGTCGCACAGCCCCGATCACCTGGTTAAAGAGCCCCGGCGAGAGTCCCTCTTGATTACCCCCGCTGGGCTTAATCACTTCAGTCAGGCGTCGATCTAATATGGGATCTAAGCTCACGACATGCACCAACCCCTCAGCATTGGCATATTGTGTGGAGATGGTTCTGGATAAATTTTGCCGGGCATATTCCGTCAGGGTGTCAGGATCCTTACTCACCGTGGTGTAATCGGCCACAGTTTCAAGAATCGTCCGTAGATCTCGAATGGATACTCGTTCACGTAACAGATTCCTTAAGATTCTCACGACAACTCCTAACGACAATTGGGTGGGAATCAGCTCATCCACCACCTTGGGATAGGTCTTCGCCAGGTTATCCAGCAAATTCTGGGCCTCTTGTCGACCCAGCAATTCATGCCCATTGGTTTTAATTAATTCTGTTAAATGCGTGGCGATAATGGCCGGCCCATCCACGACGGTATACCCTTCCATTTGTGCCCGCTCTTTTTCGGCGGGCGCAATCCAGACGGCCGGCAGACCGAAACACGGATCATGACCAGGTTTGCCCTCCAACCCTTTTCGGGCATGGCCGGGATTGATGGCCAATAAATGCCGGGGCACGAGTTCACCCTTGGCCACCTGAATCCCTTTGAGTAAAATGCTGTATTCGTGGGGCTTGAGTTGCAGGTTATCCCGAATATGAACGGCAGGCACGACAAACCCCATATCCAACGCCGTCTGTTTTCGTATGGCCCGTATCCGCTCCAGGAGTTCTCCGCCTTGTGAATGATCCACAAACGGCACAAGCCCGTATCCCACATGCAGTTCCAATAGATCTGGCGGGGTGACAGTATCTACCGATTCGGTGGCGGGCGTTTCGGCTTTGTCTCCTTTGCCACCCGGACTGGATGGCGGACGTGCCGCA
>JAOUQB010000281.1 GCA_029879555.1 Nitrospirota bacterium
TCTATCTTTTGGTTTCTTGGGGATATTTGTATCCCGAAGATGATGAATTTCTTGACTATCTTCAGAGTGGAGAGTTTGTTGAGGATGGGCGAACAGCGCTAGAAGGATTACGAAAAGAGCTCAAGAATATCGGGGGGCAAGAAACGGAGGATCGCCTACAGGCGGTCGCTGCTCATTTTGATTCTATTGAGGAATGGATTTCTTCTGAAGGGGAGAATTGGAACATCCAAGATTTGCGTGATGAGCACCGTCGAGTATTTAGTAATGTTATTGCCTTAGATTGTCCACCATACGAAACGCTATTTGGGAATGATCATGTGTTTGGTCAATCCTATGTCATGGGTGATATTGCGGGTTTCTATAGCGCGTTTGGTCTTCAGCTATCGCCAGACATTCATGAGCGGTTGGACCATTTAAGTGTCGAGCTAGAATTCATGCATTACTTGTCATATAAAGAGTCTTATGCCATCCTGCACGATGGTGCAGAAAAGCTGAAGACGGTTATTGAGGCTGAGAAAAAATTTGTTAAGGAACATATTGGTCGATGGGTTCCATTATTTTCTGGAATGCTAAAGCGTAAGGCTGATTACGGTTTCTATAAAATTCTCGCTGATTTCACAACCGATTGGATGGCCTTTGATATTGCTTTTCTTGGTGTGACTCCGCAACCTTATTCTGAAACAGATTACCGCCCAGCTTCGTATATGAACCCTGAAGGGCAAACATTTGAATGTGGCGCTCAGGATAAAGGGAACGAATTAAGCTTGCTCATGAATGAAGTCGGTGCAGATGCTTTCATGGATAAAGAAAGTGGCGCATCTGAGCCTTCAGGAAATGCCTAAATAATTGGATTTGGATGTTAAAGTTGTTTAACGGTTTTCAAGAGACAGGTTTTTAGTAGTCCTTTCGGTTTTAATCTTTTATCAAAGGAGGATGCGTCATTATGAGATTGGTGCAGACGCGTAACAAACGACTGGTGTTTGGCGTTCTTCTATCTGTCCTGGTGGTCTGTGTGGGCTTGACCCTTGGGCAGATTCCGTTGGCCGTCTCGCAACCGGTAACCATTCCGGTTGGCAAAATTTCCGGCCCAATCCCAATGGATGCGGCCAATCCTGTGTGGGAGTCCGTCCCGGGAATCGTCGCCCCGTTAAGTGGGCAAACGATCACCACTCCTATGCACCCCAACATTTCCGTCAAAACCGTCATGATCAAAATGGCCACAAACGGCACTGAGATTGGCGTTTGGGCGAATTGGGGAGATCAAACTCTGAATAACACCACCATTGGTCCTCAAGATTTCCGTGACCAAGTGGCGGTGCAGTTCCCAGTGCAAACAGCTGGAGCGCCACCGTTCCAATGTATGGGCCAATCTGGTGGAACCGTGAATATTTGGCGGTGGAATGCAGAATGGCAAAAAGATTTAGGTCGTGGCGTAGCTGGAATGTGGGATGTGGACAACCAATATCCTTCGATTGCTTGGGATTACTACTATGAAGAGCCAGCAGGCGGTGTGACCTATCCGGATCGCATTGGACGGAGCCTAGGGCCATTCAACCCAGGGATCTGGTCAGGAAACATCATGTCCGATCCAAACCTGCGGGTCGGCTCTGTTGAAGATTTGAATGCCAATGGTTTTAGCACTTTGACCACACAAGCGTCGCAGGATGTTGTGGGGAATGGGTTGTGGGAGCCATATGGTGCGTTAAAGGGTGGTTGCTGTAGTGGACCAACCTGGCGCGTGGTAATGAAGCGGAGCTTGGCGACGAATGATCCTAATGATGTTCAGTTCAAAGCGGGTGCGAGCTTCCCAGTGGCATTTGCCGTGTGGGATGGTTCGAACGTTGAACGGAATGGCATGAAGGGCATTTCAACTTGGTTCACCGCTCAGATGCCATAAATGTAGTCTGATTGAATTAGAGCCTTTCTAGCTATTAGCGAGGACTCTCAATAAAAAGGAAGCCTCCGGTGATTTGCCTCAGAAAGTGGGGTACATTACCGGAGGCTTTTTTTTCTTAATTTTCTATGAATGAAGCTGTATATATGGGTTCTCGGAATATTCCCGGGTCTTGATTGTCAAAGGTTTCCTTGGAATATGGTTCAGGTAGAAGGTCGTTGTAGTTGCGTTGAGAAGAATCAGGCGTGTATAAATTTATAGCACTTTATAAGGCTTAATTTTTTATCTTCCCTACCTCATAGATTGGGAGTTGCGTTGTGAATATTTCTCTGCTCTTTCCACCAAGTTGGCACCCATCTCAACCATACTTGAGTATTCCTTGTCTTTCGGCGTTTCTTGAACAGGCTGGGGTACCGGTTCAAGAACAACGAGATCTTAACATTGAATTGTTGGATAGAATGTTAACTAAAAGTTTTGGGTTAGATATTCATCAACAACTTGTTGACTTGGTCAAAAGGCTTGAACAGTCTGTTGAGGGGGAAACCGGGCCGGGTAGTAAAGAGCATTATGCCAAAGCTGTTGAGTCTTTGGACCGGTTCCCTCACTTAATTGATGAAGTGGAGCGGGCTAAATCGTCTCTACGCGGGCAAGAATTTTTTGACGAAGAGCGGTATCGAGAGTCTTTATTCGTGATTGATCGTTGGTTGGACGTGGTGTCTTCTCTTTATTTTCCAACACGGATGACAGTCGTTGATAACCAACTTTCGTACTCGATCTATTCTTCACGGGATATTATTAAAGCCGTTCATGATGAAGCACAAAATCCTTATCTTGATTTGTATCGAAGATTCTTTTTACCTGGGTTTGTGAAAAATACTCCTGATTTTGTGGGCGTTTCCATTACAGCCACTTCCCAAATTATCCCTGGGCTCACTCTCTGTCGGTTAATCAAAGAACAATTTCCGCAGGTTCATGTCACCGTCGGGGGAAGTATCTTTACCCGCTTGGTGGATAATTTGAGGCGGTGCGATCGGTTGTTTGATATTACGGATGATTTCATCGTATTTGAAGGAGAAACGGCGCTCTTAGAGATGATTCGTCAATTAGAAGGACGAAGGGACTTTAGTAAAGTTCCCAATCTTATTTGGCGGCACAATGGGAAAATCACCGTGAATCAACCTTTTTATTCGGAAAATCTGACGGAGCATCCTGCTCCTAATTACAAAGGATTTCCATTAGACCAATATTTGGCTCCCTACACGGTATTGCCTGTTCAATTTTCAAGAGGGTGTTATTACAAGGACTGTGCTTTTTGTGCATTAACCTTAGACCATCAGAATTTCCGACAAAAAGACCCGGTGAAAGTTGTTGATGAATTGGAAGCGTTGTCAAAATTACATGACACGCCTTACTTTTTCTTTACGGACGAGTGCCTCGCTCTTTCGCCGACCAAACGATTGTGTAAAGAACTGATTAAAAGAGGATTAGACTTACAATGGACGGCAGAGTTTCGATTTGAAAAAAACTTGTCTCGTGAATTATTGAGTTCCTTGCGTGAGGCTGGTTGTCAGAAAATTGTTTTTGGGTTGGAGACCTATAATGCGCGATTAATGGACTTTATGGTCAAGGGAATTACTCAGGAGAACGTGGCCAGGATTTGTTCTGATTGCGTGGATCTTGGCATTGCAGTTCATTGTTATGTGATTGTTGGGTTCCCAACCGAAACGGAAGAAGAATCATTGGAGACGATGAACTTTATTGTGGACAACACCAAACTCAATACCTCGTATGGATTTTCATGCCAACCCTGCCTATTTGATTTGGAAAAAGAGGCGCCGATCATGAGTGATCCTGGAGCTTACGGCGTTCAGCGAATTATGCGCCCGGCTTCCGAAGATCTAAGCCTTGGGTTCTTTTACGAAGTGAAATCTGGGATGACTCCGGATCAGGCTGAAAAAGTCTATCAATACGTCTATGAAAAAATTAGCGAGGTGGTCTGTGAGCTGCCGTTTAATTATTCTATGGCCGATGGGCTCTTATATATTGCCCGTCATAATAAAGAGCGAGAAGCGCAGCTCTCAGGGGTATAAGTCATGTCTTCATTCGGGAGCAGTGAGAACGTAGAGAATTGGTTGGGTGATGGTTCTGAGGGTTTCATATGATTCCTGGTCAAGGAAAGACGTCAGAAAAATTAGGGAATCCGGGTCTACTGTTTGAATGGGGTCTCAAGAGCCTGCTCTTCGCGGCTTTTTTTGAGTTAGTGCTGTATCGCTTGGTTTCTCGCTTGGGGATGCATCTCGGGAAACTGGCAGAAAAATATGAGGCGGTACGAATTGGATTTCGAACCTTGTCGTCTTTAGGATTTGTCCTGTTAA
>JAOUQB010000280.1 GCA_029879555.1 Nitrospirota bacterium
CGTGAGGTATGGGAAGAGAACTCATCAAAATGGTGAGAGGAATAACGACACTCGGTCAACAACGAGGAAGTGTTCTGTTAAGGAAATTATAGAAATGAAGTTGAAATTGGTCAAATCTTTCATGACGGACGAAGTGGACGAAGTGGACGAATGAGAAGAATATCGGCAAAATGATGAAGATGTCAGGATGGGGAAGAGAAAAGATGGATTCGTTTCACCCCTGACTCTTCACGCTTCCAGACTTTTTCTCCGTACGAACAAAAGAAAATAGGTACACCCGTGGCTCACACGAAACCCTGTTCATCTTGTGGTTATGGACTCTCGCTGAACGGCCGATTCTGTCCAAAATGTGGGACTCGGGCTGATCGAAAGGCTGAACCGGAACCTGTACAAGAGTCCCTGAACCTTCGGATACTCTATATCATGGTCGGGTTACTCATCCTGGCCGTACTTTTCCCTCCATGGCAGACTCCACTCGATCAAACCCCTGAGTTCTTGGGCTTTCATTTTATTCTCTCGCCACCCTCAGAGGGCGCACTGCGCAGTCCGATCCTTCATACCATTCAATTGTTTACCATCGCCGTCGCCGGCCTGTACTTCTCCTGGGCCTATCGCGGGAAAGGGTAGGGGCCTGCGAAGACGTAAGGGGGTGAAATGTGAAGTGCCTCTTAGAATGTATGCCCTACGCCTCACTCTTCACATTACTCAAGGTCGTCATCCCCGACATTATTAATCGGGGATCCATCTGTCTTTTCCCTCCAAGACCTGAGGATACTAGATTTCGGCGTTGGTGCCGGGTTGCGGGATCAGAACGTCCGTTGCGCGAGAATGACGTTTTTGAAATTTTTCCGTTTCCCAAGCCTCCGGTCTTCTCACTCCTTACTTTTCACGCCTCACTCATTTAGGGTGCCACCTGTAAGATTTGTTGAATCGATTGTGATTTTTGAACCTTCAGAGCTTGATAGATAGTCGGTCCATCATCCAAGACATATTGGCGGTCTTCGGGTTTCACCTTGGCGCATGGTCCAGGACTGCTTTGAAGTGAGACAAATCGGGTCACCACGAGGGGGTTTTTGGAGATACGCAGGATACTAATCGCGCAGGCCTCACCATCATAGGGAAGAGAAACAATCTTGTTGTCATCCCATTCCTTCACGTCATACACATGGGTATGGACCTGGAGTTGCGGCGCACTCCCGTTCATTAACGTGGCGGTGGAATCGATACATCGCTGAAATTCTTGCATGCAAGTAATTCTGGATGTATGCAACACATCGTCAGTATTGCCCTCCTTTAACATCCAACTGCCTTTGACATCGATCCATTTCTCCCATTCTTCATTGCGTGCCTGAAAGGGAGGAAGATACGGGACGATCCGATTCAGGACCTGATCATCTTCAGTTAATCGTTGCAACGTTTCAAAGTTGATGTCCCCTGTTACGGAAAGCCCTGTCTTGGTTTGATAGGCGGTCAATGCCTGTTTAGTGGCCTCGTCCAGTTTTCCCGTAAACGGGCCAATCCCATAACCAAAGCGGCCTAGGAAAATTTGGACCCCGGTGATGAGGGTACGAAAGTCCTCGGGATTTTTTCGAAGCATGGCCAAATCCTGTTCGGCCTTTTGCTTCATGGCCGACGACGCTCGAGGAGCGTTGACTGGTGGGGCATCTGCAGCCGAGGCAGATAGGGGGAAATAACCCAATTCAAAGTGGCAGCAGACAAAGAGCGTGACAACAACAATAATCATCCGTGGCATGAGTCGTTCCTTCCCTCAAACAAGCATAGGTAAGAGATTATTCAACATTATCAACCTAAGTTTGGATCATTCCAGGATAACCAGAGGGACGTCAAGAGAAGGTAAGAAACAGATGGGGACCGACCGAGTGGAGGATTTCTGGAAAAAAGAAGGTGAGTTTCCCTGGTCCGAAAACGTATCCTAAAAACAACACGCCGGATGGAGCAAGCCCCATCCGGCGTATTGACAACCCAACTGAAGAACCTACCGTTTTTTGGTGGCAGCTTTCTTCTTAGCTGGAGCCTTTTTCTTAGCCGGTGCCTTTTTGGCAGCAGCCTTTTTCTTAGCCGGCGCTTTTTTCTTAGCCGGTGCCTTCTTCTTAGCTGGCGCTTTTTTCTTAGTGGCCAATGCACTCACCCCCTTTCAATATAGATGCGACGGTGAAGCCGCAGTAAAGACTCACCGATGATACTGGCGAGTTGTTGAACGAAAAAAACGGAACCTGTGAATGATGTATGAGGTCACGCAAGAGTTATTCGGTTGTTCGACTTGAAAGATGAACTATTTTTTGTGAAGCGTGTTCGTGAGGAAAATTTTTGAGCAAGAAAGTGTTTCGGTAGTTCTGCATCTTGATATCTGAAACATACTACAACGTTTGTTTCAGTATTTCCAGAAATATTTTCATTTTTTTTTGAGAGGGCGTTCGATGGAAATTTCTACCACGTCCAAAATTTTTTTTGAATATCGAAGATGCATGATTTTCTTTGATGACATTTTGAAATTTTCTACCGCGTGATTGTTGTCATGTGATGTTCTGATGAAACATGTTCTTCAGCCACAAACGTCATGCGTCCGAGAAGGCGACCATCTTCCGTTTCTACATTCACGCGCCATTCTCCAGGCTGGACGCGGTGTTTCGTCGTATACCACCGATAACCTTTTTCACGCCCTCCTGTTATGGAAATAGGAATACGATCTGTTGTCATAAAGGATGCGTGGTCCTCGAACGGTCGCCATTGCCAATGATGATAGATAGTCGTTTGAAGTGTGACGGGAGCAAAGACTGACGAGAAACTAGAGACGGGAGCGTCAATGCCGACTCGATCATTGGAGTGTTTCCAGATTGCATACCATGGACCTTTTTCATAGGTGAGCAGGTATTCGTCATGGTTTTTTTCAATCTGATTGTAGATTCCGCCAAATGTGAGAGAGAGAGGAATGGGTGGAATCCAATTCAAAAAATACAAAACCGTACACAGAATGACTAACCCGAAGGCTGGGAAACTCATGGTGAAGATAGTACGCAGAGAGACATTGGGGAGACCGTGCAACGTGAGGCGAACGATCTTCCAGACAATGCCTCCGGTGATGAGGGCACCGGCAACAAACACGACACTGTTCATCCATCCCGTCAGGACGGGTAAGAAAAACGTCATAAAGCTGAGGGTGACCAGGGCAAAGAGACTCACCAACATTTTCAGACTCGAATACCGGGATTGAAGAAATTCATTGCCAATCAGAAAGGCCACAATGATTCCCAAAAAGATGGCGGTGGTAGAGAAGGAGGCACTTTGTGAGTAAAAGATGGCATAGGCACTAAAGAGTCCGCCCAATAAAAACTGGAGACCTTTGGCGAGATGCGGTTGAGCTCGATGGACGAGGGAAAGCGGGTTCCAAGATGAATGGTCCGATGGGGAAGGGATCAGCCCGAGCTGAAATCGACCCGTCAGGATGACCAAAACCCCCAGAACCGTGAGATAGAGTAAAAGGATAAGGTTGTCTAATAAGCGGTCAATGCGCGTTAAGGTCAGGGAATCATAGGTGACGCCGGCGAGAAAAAAGAACGCCGGAAGAATCGGTTTGAGAAAGGATGTTTGTAGTTTGGTGACCAGTGCGTTCATGATGGAGCCGGTCGAGGTCAGAAGAGAAGTCTGGACTTTTAAGGTTGATAGATTCATTGTACTTCCTCAGAATGGTCGTCGGAAGATTTCAAGAAGATCTTAATAAGGTAGGCTGAATCGTGACGTCATTCAAAAGTCCAGGAGACGCATCCCATTCGTGGCTTTCCATGGCGTTGGTTGCCACCCAATTTTTGTTGATGGCTTTGATCATGGTTGCTGGTCCACTTTGGCCTACGCATTGGAGTCTGCAAGGGATGATGGTCTTGGGAGGGGTCATCGCATTCTGGGCGTTCTTGGCGATGGGCTTGGGAAACATTCGGGCCTTCCCGGAGATTCCCCAACATGGGCGATTGGTAGTGCATGGACCTTATCGTTGGGTACGACATCCTATGTATACCAGTCTCTTGTTACTCACCTTGGCTTGGATGATTGACCAGCCGCTGCCTTTTCGAATGGTGTTGTGGGTAGGGTTGGTGGTGACGCTGTGGATCAAGCTTGGGTATGAAGAACAACTACTGCTGGCTCGGTTCCCTTCATATAAAGAGTACAGAATGCGAACGAAACGAATCATTCCTTTTCTGTTCTAGGATAGATTTTGGCGAAGGTAGTGTCGAACGGGAAGACTAGAAATGTGGG
>JAOUQB010000282.1 GCA_029879555.1 Nitrospirota bacterium
AACGAAGAGGAGAGTAGATATGTCCGACAAGAAATGCAGTGAAGGTCATTGGGCGTTAATTCTTGGCGCATCCAGCGGGTTCGGTGAGGCTGCGGCGTTAGAGCTCGCGAATCTGGGATTCAACATCATCGGCGTGCATTTGGATCGGAAATCGACTCTTCCCAATGCGGAACGAATTGCATCGAACATTCGTGAGCGAGGTCGTGAGGTGTTATTTTTTAATTCGAACGCCGCCGATCCGGAAAAACGAGCAGATATCTTACAGGCGCTGAAGCAACGAGGGGAAGAATCCGGAGTGCCGGTCACGATTCGAGTGCTTTTGCATTCCTTGGCCTTTGGAACCTTAAAGCCGTATATTGCAGAATCTGCGGCTGATAGCATCAATAAAGCTCAAATGGATATGACCGTTGATGTCATGGCCAATTCTCTCGTGTACTGGACGCAAGATCTTGTGAGACAAAAATTTTTAGGTTCGGGTGGTCGAATCTTTTCAATGACCAGTGCGGGAGGCGCCAGGGTGTGGAAATCGTATGGCGCGGTTTCAGCTGCTAAGTCGGCTCTTGAATCCCATACACGCCAACTCGCGTTGGAATTAGCTCCATTAGGCATTACCGTCAATTCACTTATGGCTGGAGTCACGGATACGCCAGCATTGCGAAAAATTCCTGGGTCTGATGAAATGATTGCCATGGCGCAACGGAAAAATCCCTCGAACCGATTAACCACCACACAGGATGTGGCTGATGCCTTAGGTCTTTTGTGTCACCCCAAAGCCCATTGGATTACGGGGAATGTGATTTGTGTAGATGGGGGTGAATTTATCGTGGATTAGGCGGTTCAAACATATCGTCATTTTAGAACACATCATATTCCTCTCAAATTTTTATTTCACGAGTGAACGAACGACGTGCAAGCAACTATTGGCTTTTTATTCCCCGGACAAGGGTCCCAATCGGTCGGAATGGGGAAAGCACTGTACGAGTCCAATGCCGAAATTCCGGCCCTCTATCAACTGGCTGAAAAAGTCTTAGGATATGATGTGGGTGCCTTATGTTTTGAGGGGCCGGCGGAGCAGCTCAACCAAACGGAGTATACGCAACCCGCCCTACTGGTGACGAGCCTTGCCGCCCTACATCTGGTGCAAGGCGGGCCGCTGACTCCTGCTGCCGTAGCCGGACATAGTCTGGGCGAATATACCGCCCTGGTCGCTGCGGGTGCGATCGGGTTTTCTGAAGCGGTCGGCCTGGTACAAAAGCGCGCGCAATATATGACAGAAGCCGTCAGCCCGGGAAGTGGATTAGTTGCGGCAGTGTTGGGCCTTTCCGGGTCAGAAGTTTCCGAGGTTTGTCAGGAGGCCCAAGTATTGGGTATTGTCGCACCGGCGAATTTGAATTCTCCTGGGCAAACGGTGATTGCTGGAGAGAAAGTGGCGGTCGAACAGGCCTTGGAGCTAGCAAAATTGCGTGGTGCCCGTGTGAAGGCCCTGCCGGTTAGTGTCCCGGTCCATACACCATTAATGCAAGTGGCGGCAGATCGTTTAAAAAAAGATATTGATTCTTTAGTGTGGTCTGACTTAAAGGTACCATTAATTAACAATGTAGAAGCTAAGGCCCTTCGGTCAGCTGATGAGGTGCGCGTGTCCTTGGTGAGGCAACTGCCCTCTTCCGTTCGATGGCAGGAGACGATTCAGACGATGTGGGACATGGGCATTACCCACTTTATTGAAATTGGTCCTGGTAAAGTTTTGACGGGGTTAGTGAAACGTATCGTGCCAGAGGCGCAGTTCTGGAATATCACTGATCAAGAATCCTATGAACATGTTCTGGCTCATGTGGCATAATAGTTTTGCGCTTCACAATATATGGAAAGGGTGGTTATGCCGTTGACAGGGAAAATCGCGATCGTCACTGGTGGTGCACAAGGTATTGGCCAAGCGATTGCCACAACGTTAGCTCAGGAAGGTGCGGATGTGGTTGTGGCGGACTTGAATGCCGATCGATGCGATGAAACGGTCGCCCGTGTTCAGAAGTTAGGAAGGAAGGCCTTGGCGGTTTCGGTCAATGTTGGAGACTGGGACCAGGTCAAAAGTATGATCGATCGAGTGCAGAAAGAATGGGAGCGAATCGATATTTTAGTGAATAATGCCGGCATTACTCGGGATGGCCTGCTGCTCCGCATGAAAGAAGAGGATTGGCAGTCTGTGCTACAAGTGAATTTGACGGGAACGTTTTATTGTATCAAAGCGGTGTTGCCAACCATGAGTCGCCAACGGAATGGGCGGATTGTGAACATTGCCTCGATTGTTGGGGCCATTGGGAACGTTGGTCAGGCGAATTATGCCGCTTCGAAAGCGGCTGTTATCGGCCTGACCAAAACCGTGGCGCGGGAATATGCGAGTCGGAATATCACCGTCAATGCGGTCGCGCCAGGATTTATTGACACGGCGATGACTCAAGATCTTTCGGCTGACACGAAAGAGGCGTTGTTAAGTCAGATTCCCTTAAAGCGGTTAGGCCAGGCGTCGGACATTGCGGATGCCGTAAGTTTTTTATCTTCAGACAAAGCCGGGTATATTACCGGACATGTGTTGCATGTGAATGGTGGAATGCATATGGCGTAAATGATGGGGCATGGGGTTTCTATACTGAATAAACATTGGAAGGAGGAGGTGCCAACAATGGCTGTAGAAGAACGGATTAAAAAAATTATTGCAGAACAATTAGGGGTTGAAGAAGATGAGGTCGTGCCCGATGCCAAGTTTGTGGAGGATCTCGGTGCGGATTCTTTGGATACCGTAGAATTGGTGATGGCCTTAGAAGAAGAATTTGAAATTGAAATTCCTGATGAAGATGCGGAAAAGATTCAAACCGTTTCGGCTGCCGTGGATTTCATTAAGGACAAAGTCTAATTTTCTCATCCCATAAGGATACAGAGCGATTGCCATGAGTGAGTGGACGCCACGGCGAGTTGTTGTGACAGGGTTGGGGCTCGTCACCCCCTTGGATGTTGGTGTGCCCAAGTCCTGGGAAAAACTCTGTCAGGGGCAATCAGGCATAGGACCTATTTCACGGTTTGATGCCAGTCAATACTCCGTGCGCATTGCGGGAGAAGTCAAAAATTTCGATCCTGCAGACTTCATTGAAAAAAAAGAAATCAAAAAAATGGATACGTTTATCCATTTTGCCGTGGCGGCCAGCCAAGAGGCTGTTGATGATGCCAAATTAGTCGTGGACTCTCATAATGCCGAGCGAGTCGGTGTGTATATCGGTGCGGGCATTGGCGGTCTTCCTGCCATTGAGCATTATCATAAGATCTTATTGGAACGTGGACCGGATCGCGTGTCCCCGTTTTTTATTCCCATGGTGATTATTAATTTAGCCTCAGGACAAGTGGCTATTCGATATGGGGCCAAGGGACCTAATGCTTGTACCGTGACCGCTTGTGCGACGGGAAATCATTGTATCGGGGATGGGTTTCGACTGATCCAACGGGGAGAGGCTGATGTGATGATCGTTGGCGGGACGGAATCAACCATTTGTCCGACCGCCGTTGCTGGGTTTGCCGCGGCGAAGGCCTTGTCTCGTCGAAACGACGAACCGGAGAAAGCCAGCCGGCCCTTTGATAAAGACCGTGATGGATTCGTGATTGGAGAAGGTGCTGGAGTACTGATCATTGAAGAGCTCGAGCATGCTCGTGCTCGCGGTGCCCATATATATGCCGAAATTATCGGCTATGCGATGAACAGCGATGCATACCATATTACGGCGCCTCCTGACGATGGGGCGGGAGCGGTGAAGTGTATGGAGCGTGCGATCCAGGATGCGAACGTGCCCAAATCAGCAGTTGGCTATATTAATGCCCATGGGACATCGACCTTTGCCGATCGCGTGGAAACGCAAGTGATCAAAGAGGTGTTTGGGGAACACGCGTATTCCATTCCGGTGAGCTCGACCAAATCCATGACCGGACATTTATTAGGTGCGGCAGGCGGCATTGAAGCGGTTTTTTCGATCTTAGCTCTGCAGCACGGTATTCTTCCTCCTACCATCAATCTCGATGATCCCGATCCTGAATGTGATCTGGATTATGTCCCCAATCAGTCACGAGCCTGTTCTCTTGATGTGGCCATTTCCAATGCGTTTGGATTTGGCGGTGTCAATGCCTGCCTGGTCTTTCGTCGCTGGCAGGAGGCTTAACGCCCAAGTCATGAGGGGCCTGATTGATGGTA
>JAOUQB010000283.1 GCA_029879555.1 Nitrospirota bacterium
ACACTGGCAGATACTCCACGACTGGCAACGGCTTGACTGGATTTGATGGTCTTCATATCACCTTCCCAAGAAAGTTATTCGACTCGCTCTTCTATCTTATACGGGATATGGTGCTACGAAAAGGCGGGGCAGTGAAAAAAGAAGGGCTCAGAGTGTGGTCATATGGCGAATGATTTTACCTTCCACCATATAGACGACCAATTCAGCCACATTGGTGGCATGGTCGGCAATCCGCTCAATATATTTAGAGATAAATGACAGACGAATGGCACGAGAAATCGTTTGGGGATTTTCCATCATATAGGATAAGAGTTCACGGAAAATCTGCTCGTTAAACGCATCGACCGTATCATCATCTTGAAGAACTTTTCGGGCCAGGGCCGAATCACCGCGAACAAAGGCATCAAGGGCTTCTCCCACCATTTTAATGGCATGATCGGCCATTAAGGGAATATCGATATAGGGCTTCAATTGAGGTTCTTCATTCAATTCAATGGCCCGTTCGCAAATATTTTCCGCCAAGTCACTCATCCGCTCCAAATCTGAAGAAATTTTCATCGCGGTGGTAATAAACCGAAGATCTCGAGCAGCCGGTTGCTGCAAGGCCAAAAGCTCGAGACAGGCTTCATCCACCGCAACATCCATGGTGTTAACTTGGCGGTCATTGTCGATGACTTGTTTCGCCAGCGCATCATCACGGTCAATCAAGGCTTTCAGCGCTTGCCGGATTTGCCCCTCAACCAACGAACCCATTCGCAAAATTTTTTGTTTGAGCTCAGCTAAATCCTCGTCAAATCGTCGTTGGATTGGCATGACGTCTTCCTATTTCCCTACGATCAACCGAATCGACCAGTGATATAATCTTCTGTCCGACGCTCCGAAGGGTTGGTAAAAATGGTTTTGGTATCATCATATTCTATAAGTTCCCCCAACAAAAAGAACCCCGTCAGATCTGACACGCGTGCGGCTTGCTGCATGTTATGAGTCACAATCACAATGGTCAAACGTTCTTTTAGGGTATGAAGGAGTTCTTCGATCCGTCCGGTTGAAATAGGATCAAGCGCTGAACAGGGTTCATCCATCAGCAACACATTCGGATTCACCGCCAGAGCTCTCGCAATACAGAGTCGCTGCTGTTGTCCACCGGAAAGACCTAGGGCGCTGGTATGCAAACGATCCTTGACTTCTTCCCAAAGCCCCGCTCCCTTCAAGCTGGCTTCCACCACTTCATCCAAGGTATCCCGCTTTTTTAGATTTTGCAATTGCGGCCCAAACGCCACATTTTGCCAAATAGACTTAGGAAAGGGATTCACCTTTTGAAACACCATCCCGACACGAGTACGAAGATCGGTGACATCAATTCCCGGATCATAAATATCATGCCCTTCCAACAAAATTTTTCCTTCAATCCGTGTCCCATCCACCAAATCATTCAAGCGATTCAGGCAACGAAGTAAGGTTGATTTACCACAACCCGATGGCCCAATAAATGCGGTCACTTTATTCGCCGGAATCTGCATATTGACGTTGGTCAGGGCTTGAACGGCTCCATAAAAAAAGTTCATATCCTGAATAACAATTTTCGGATGGCTGCCCGCTAAGGGATTAGAGGTGGCTTCCATCTGCTCGTCCTTCATCCGTTTCTGAGTGTTTGTCGTCTTTTCCACAACCAATGTCCATAGGGGAGATAGTCGGTGATGAACCGATGCTCTTTCTGGATTCACCGGACGGGAAATTGTCTGCATGATTGTACCTCATTTACACAGAAGAGCCAGCATAACGCCTTCGCATACGTGTGCGCATGGTAATGGCCGCCATATTCAAGAGAATGACCACGGAGACAAGAATAAACGTGGTCACATACACCATGGGCTTCGCCGCCTCCACATTGGGCGATTGAAACCCGACATCATAAATATGAAATCCTAAATGCATAAATTTTCGATCCAGATGTAGAAATGGGAAAAACCCATCCACAGGAAGTGACGGGGCTAATTTCACCACACCTGTGAGCATGAGCGGGGCCACTTCCCCTGTCGCACGAGAGACGGCTAAGATCAACCCGGTCAAAATTCCCGGCATCGCGCAAGGAAGGACCACATGCCATAATGCTTCAAGTTTTGTCGCGCCAAGACCTAATGACCCTTCCCGATATTCGCGTGGGACGGCGGAGAGTCCCTCCTCTGTTGCCACAATAACCACTGGAACGGTCATGAGAGCCAACGTTAAAGAGGCCCACAACATGCCTCCCGTCCCAAAGGTCGGATTGGGCAACGACTCAGCAAACAATAACTGGTCAAGCGTCCCCCCAACGGCATAGACGAAAAATCCTAATCCAAACACACCGAACACAATGGAGGGCACACCGGCTAAATTATTCACGGCAATACGAATCATCCGCGTCACGATCCCTTGCTTCGCATATTCTTTCAAATAAATCGCGGCTAACACGCCAAACGGCACCACCGCAATGCTCATGATCACCACCATCAACACCGTGCCAAAGATGGCTGGGAATATCCCGCCCTCTGTATTAGCTTCTCGGGGTTCTTCACTAATAACCGCCCAAAAATTTTGCACATACATGAGGAGTTTTCCTGAAACTCCCATACTGTTTGGCAACCAGAACTTGACCAACGTGCCAACCTGAAAGGTTTTTTCTTCTCCGGCCGCATCGACAACCGTCACCAGAAACTGATCGAGTTCCTCATATAACGCCATAAGCGCCCTGTTTTGAATCTCATACAACGCTTCGAGCTCGTGGACCTGTGCCGCAATATCCTTCCGCTCTTCTGTCTCCCCTTGTCCCGCTAATTCCAACGAACGGAGCGAAAGTCGTGCTTGCTCCAGGCCATGATTCAACTCGCCAATTTCATTTCGTTCAATCTCATGTATTTTTTCTTGAATATCATTGGTTTGTTCCAACAGAGGATACAGGACCCTCAGCCCTTCTTCATGACCAGATGCCAGAAGAGATTCACCCTTTTGAATCTTCTTGATCCGTCCATAAAAATTCCCCCATTCCCGACGTTCAAAAGCCACCACATCCGGCGGATACTGTTCATTCAGAATATCCGCCCGGTCCACCCATCGAAAATCCAACCCATACAGATCACGGTTGCCCACCTTCAGTTGAACCCGTTCATGCCCTTTGGGTTTATCAATAGATTCTGATTCCGGAATGATTTCTGTGGCCACCCATTCCCCAAGCACCACCTGGCCATCATTCAGCGTGAATTGAACCAGATCCTTTGGCCAAAAATAGCCCATTCCGTTAATCATAATTAACACCAACAGTCCACCGATCATGAGCAAGGACACACTGAGCGCCCCTCCACACAACCAAATGAATAACGAACCTGAATCAAGAAATTTCTTTATAGGATTTTTTTTCATTTTTCAGCAAAACTGCAATAATCAACTCATGTGAATTTAAGATAGATTCCCGATAAAAAATGTCGGGAATGACGAGGGCTTACCCCTCACTTCCTATCTTTTCCTTCTCACTACTCTCTTTTCACTTCTTCCTAGAACTGTGAATACTTCTCACGAAGGCGCTGCCGAATTAATTCCGCCATCGTGTTGATCCCGAATGTAAAGGCAAAAAGAATGAGGCCAGATAGAAATAAGACCCGATACAGCGTTCCGCCATGTGGCGCTTCCGGCATTTCTACGGCAATATTCGCCGACAAGGTTCGAAATCCATTAAACACACTCCAATCAACGATCGGGGTATTGCCTGTCGCCATCAACACAATCATGGTTTCACCGACCGCACGACCAAAACCAATCATTAACGCCGAAAAAATTCCTGGGCTGGCTGAGACCAATACCAGACGCGTGAGGGTTTGCCATTTGGTCGCTCCAAGTGCCAAAGAGCCGGCCACCAGATGCTTTGGCACATTAGAAAGGGAATCTTCTGCAATACTGAAAATGATCGGGATCACGGCGAACCCCATCGCAAAACTAATCACAATGGCATTCCGTTGATCGTAGACCAACCCGAGATGGTTCGTGAGCCATTGCTTATAATTTCCCCCAAACACCACTGTTTCAATCCAGTCGTTCGAGGCAAGACATAGACCAACCGTGGCGACCACGGCCACCATGATCAACACTAAATCAATTCCATAGGTATCAAGTTTAGCGAGGGATCGAGGTAAGGTCTGCCAGAGGAGACAGACCAACCCAATCGTAACTGGCAGCAGAAGAGTCCCCGCG
>JAOUQB010000027.1 GCA_029879555.1 Nitrospirota bacterium
GGAAATCACCCATAAGCGCCGACTCTCTGCCTTGGGCCCTGGTGGGTTGACCCGTGAGCGGGCTGGTTTTGAAGTGAGAGATGTACATCCGTCCCACTACAGTCGGATCTGTCCAATTGAAACGCCTGAAGGTCCAAATATTGGATTGATTACCTCGCTCGCTACCTATGCTCGAATCAACGAATTCGGCTTTATTGAGGCTCCATTTCGGAAAGTGAAGAAAGGCCGTGTTTCCGATGAAGTCGAATTTCTTTCGCCGATAGATGGCGATCAGGTGGTGATTGCTCAAGCCAATTCAGTAATGAATAAAGAAGGGTTATTGACCTCAGAGACGATTACGGCGAGAGAGGCTGGAGAGTTCGTAACCACGACGCCTGATAAAGTGGATTATTTGGATGTTTCCCCGAAGCAGGTTGTGAGTGTTGCCACGGCCCTGATCCCGTTTTTGGAGCACGATGACGCCAACCGGGCACTCATGGGATCCAATATGCAACGACAGGCCGTTCCAACAATCAAGAGCGATTCTCCCCTGGTGGGTACAGGGATGGAGGCTGTTGTGGCAAGGGACTCTGGGTACTTAGCTATTGCCCAACGGGATGGTATTGTGGAGTCTGTCGATGCCCGAAGAATTGTGGTGCGAGCCAGTGGGAAAGAAAAAGAAGATAAGAAGAAAAATTCTCGAATCCTGGATACCTATGACTTAGTGAAATTCCAGCGGACCAATCAAAATACCTGTATTACGCAAACACCTATTGTTCGAGCGGGGCAACCGGTCAAAGAAGGGCAGGTGTTGGCTGATGGGCCTTCTATGGATCGCGGGGAATTGGCCTTAGGTAAAAACGTCTTGGTGGCCTTTATGCCTTGGGGTGGCTACAACTATGAAGATGCCATCCTGCTCAGCGAAAAAATGGTGAAAGACGATACGTTCACGTCTATTCATATCGAAGAATTTGAGGTTGAGGCGCGGGATACGAAATTGGGAAAAGAGGAAATCACTAGAGATATTCCGAATCTTGGAGATGAAGCGCTTCGAAATTTAGATGAGAGTGGGATTGTTCGAATCGGAGCAGAGGTGAAGCCTGGAGATATTCTTGTTGGGAAAGTTACGCCGAAAGGTGAAACTCAGCTCACACCTGAAGAGAAACTCCTCCGGGCAATTTTCGGAGAAAAAGCGGGAGATGTGAAGGATACATCTTTGCAAGTCCCACCTGGTATTGAAGGGATTGTGGTGGATGTCAAAATATTTTCACGCAAAGGCGTGGATAAGGATGATCGGTCCCGAACCATCGAAACGGATGATCGTGTCAAGGTGGAGCGAGACTACCAAGAAGAGCTTCGCATAATTGAGGAAGAACGGAATCGGAAAATCAGGAAATTGCTCTTAGGGCAATTTGTTGGGCGTGATTTAATGGATCCCGATAGTGGGGAAGTTATCCTAAAGAAAAAAGGGCGAATTACCGCGGATGTACTCCGGAAATTGACGGATGATGATGCGCGACGGGTGATTTTGGCGGACGCTGAGGAGCAGAAAAAGCTTGACGAAATTGAGCGCGAAGCCAAAGACCAAATTGAAATTTTGCAAACGGCCTATGATGAAAAAGTTGGGCGGCTCAGGCGTGGCGACGAATTGCCACCGGGAGTGATCAAGCTCGTTAAGGTCTATTTAGCCATTAAACGGAAAATTGCCGTCGGCGATAAGATGGCTGGGCGCCATGGGAATAAAGGGGTGGTTTCTCGAATCATGGCTGAAGAGGATATGCCGTATCTTCCTGACGGCACTCCGGTTCAAATCGTTTTGAATCCTTTGGGTGTGCCCTCTCGTATGAATGTGGGGCAGATTTTGGAAACTCATTTGGGGTGGGCCGCGCATGCTCTGGGTATTAAGGTGGAAACCCCGGTTTTTGATGGGGCCTCAGAAAAAGAAATCAAAGAGCTGTTGGCCAAAGCGGGATTGCCGGAGTCAGGTCAATCAGTCGTCTATGATGGCCGAACTGGTGAACCGTTTAAGAGTCCCGTCACGGTTGGATATATGTATATGTTGAAGTTGCACCATCTTGTCGATGATAAGATTCATGCGCGTTCCATCGGGCCATATTCCTTGGTCACGCAGCAACCGTTGGGCGGGAAGGCTCAGTTTGGTGGGCAGCGCTTAGGTGAAATGGAGGTTTGGGCGTTGCAGGCCTATGGCGCGGCTTCTACCTTGCAGGAATTTCTTACAGTTAAATCAGATGATGTGCCAGGTCGTTCTCGAATGTATGAAGCCATCGTGAAGGGAGAAAATTTCCTTGAGCCTGGCTTGCCTGAGTCATTCAACGTGTTAGTCAAAGAATTGCAGAGTTTGGGATTGGATGTGGAGCTGATTAAATCTGCGGAATAGTCCCCGCGTTGATTATGGCCATTTACCCTTCCCTATAACCCGGAGGAACGCACTTGGATAGTATCTATTCCCTTTTTGAAAAGCCGAGAGATGCCGTCTCCTTTGATGCAATGCGGATTCGTATTGCTTCGCCGGAAAAGATTCGTTCATGGTCTTATGGCGAAGTCAAAAAGCCGGAAACCATCAATTACCGATCATTTAAGCCAGAGCGTGACGGTCTTTTTTGCGCGAAAATTTTCGGACCAACGAAAGATTGGGAATGCAATTGCGGCAAATATAAGAGAATGAAGCACCGGGGCATTGTCTGTGATAAATGCGGCGTGGAGGTGATTCAGTCAAAAGTCCGGCGTGAGCGAATGGGCCATATTGAGTTAGCCGCCCCAGTCGCACATATCTGGTTCTTGAAGGGAGTGCCAAGCCGAATTGGGATTTTATTGGATATGAGTCTCAAGCAGTTGGAGAAAATTCTTTATTTTGAGGCGTATGTCGTATTGGATCCTGGCAATAGCAGCCTTAAAGATCGAGAATTATTGACGGAAGAGCGATATCGAGAATGTGTTGAGGAGTTTGGGGCGAATTCCTTTAAAGTGGGGATTGGGGCTGAAGCGATTCGCGAGCTATTGCGGAAAGTAGATATTGAAGCCCTTTGGGATGAGCGCCATGACAAAATTAATAGCACAACCTCTGTTGCTGTTGGGAAAAAGCTAACCAAGCGATTAAAGGTGATTGAAGCCTTTCATACTTCGGGAAACAATCCCGAATGGATGATCATGGATGCGATTCCGGTGCTTCCTCCTGAATTGCGTCCTCTTGTGCCACTGGATGGTGGCCGATTTGCGACTTCAGATCTGAATGACCTCTATCGACGCGTCATTAACAGGAATAATCGTCTAAAGCGCCTGGTCGAATTGAAGGCTCCTGGCGTCATTATTCGAAATGAAATGCGGATGCTTCAAGAGGCAGTTGATGCGTTATTTGATAACGGGCGTCGTGGACGAGTGATTCGAGGTGCGAACAAGCGGCCATTGAAGTCCTTGAGCGACATGCTGAAGGGCAAGCAGGGGCGTTTCAGGCAAAATCTGTTAGGCAAGCGCGTCGATTATTCCGGGCGATCGGTCATCGTGGTGGGACCGGAGCTTCGATTGAATCAATGTGGGTTGCCCAAGAAGATGGCGCTTGAACTCTTTAAGCCGTTTATTTTTCATAAGCTAGAAGAGCGAGGCGCGGCCACAACTATTAAGAGTGCCAAGCGATTGGTGGAAAAGGAGCGCCCTGAAGTCTGGGATGTATTGGATGAAGTCATCCGTGAGCATCCGGTCATGCTGAATCGAGCGCCTACCCTTCACCGGTTGGGAATTCAGGCCTTTGATCCTATTTTAGTTGAAGGGAAGGCGATTCGCTTGCATCCGCTAGTTTGTGCAGCTTTTAATGCGGACTTTGATGGTGACCAAATGGCGGTGCATGTTCCTCTCTCCGTTGAAGCGCAAATCGAGGCGCGGGTGTTAATGATGGCTGCTAATAATATTCTCTCGCCTGCCAATGGTCGGCCGTTGTCTGTTCCATCCCAGGATATGGTGTTGGGTTGCTACTGGTTGACCAATGATCGTGATGGAGCGAAGGGGGAAGGGAAGATTTTTTCCTCACCTGAAGAAGTCCGAATTGCCTATGATTCAGGTGAGGTTGAAGAGCAGGCTCGGATCAAAGTGCGGCTTGAGGATGAGATCATTGAGTCTACAGTAGGTCGTGTGATCCTCTCGGAAATTTTACCTGTCAATATGCCGTTTTCGCATGTGAACAAGTTAATGACCAAAAAAGAAATTACCAAGCTGGTTGATCGGGTCTACCGAATGGTGGGGCTTCATGAAGTTGTGGTGATGTTGGATCGCTTGAAGGATTTAGGCTTCTCTTATGCAACTAAGGCCGGGATATCAATCTGTATTGACAATATGCATATCCCATCTCGTAAGGGCGAATTGATCAATCGCGCTCAAGGAGAGGTGGGGCAAGTGCAGAATCAATATGGGGAAGGGCTCATTACCAATGGCGAGCGGTACAATAAGGTCATCGATATCTGGGCGCATGTGAGTGAGCAAATTGCTATCGAAATGATGAAGGAGATTAGTCAGGGTGGCGGCCGAGGTGCTACGGAAGGGCTAAATCCTATTTATATGATGGCTGACTCTGGCGCCCGAGGAAGCTCACAGCAGATTCGACAGCTGGGTGGTATGCGTGGATTGATGGCTAAGCCATCTGGGGAAATTATTGAAACCCCAATTACCGCCAATTTCCGTGAGGGCTTGACCGTGTTGCAATACTTTATTTCCACGCATGGAGCTCGGAAAGGTTTGGCGGATACCGCGTTGAAAACGGCTAATTCTGGGTACCTAACGCGGCGTCTCGTCGATGCGGCACAGGACGTCATTATCAGTGAGCCAGATTGCTTCACGACCGATGGCATTATCGTTTCTGCCTTGGTCGAAGGCGGGGAAGTCATTCAGGCTTTGGATGAGCGGATATTGGGTCGGTTAACTGCCGAAGATGTGCATGATCCGATTACACAGGAGGTCCTTGTTAAGGCCCATGAGGAATTGGATGAGGAGCTCTGTCAGGCCATTGTCGAGGCTGGAATTGATCATTTGAAAATTCGTTCGGTGCTGACTTGTCAATCCCGCTGGGGGGTATGTGCAAGTTGCTATGGAAGAGATTTGGCCCGGGGCCGTCTCGTAGAAATGGGCGAGCCTGTTGGCGTGATAGCGGCTCAATCGATTGGTGAGCCAGGAACGCAGTTGACGATGCGTACCTTTCATATTGGAGGAACAGCCAGTAAGGTCGTTGCGCAGACCGTTCTCGAGGCAAAGCATGAAGGGGTCATCAAATATTTAAGTTTCGATGCAAAAAAGAATGCAGATTTCCATAATCCCAGCATGGCGATTAAAACGCAGCAGGGTGATTGGGTGGTGATGGTCAGAAATGCCAAGATTGCCGTCTATGATGATACGGGGCGCGAGCGGGAAAAGTATCCGTTGGTTCATGGCGCCAAGATCAAGGTCAAAGATGGCGGAAAAGTAGAGATCGGCCAAAAATTTGTAGAATGGGATCCTTACTCGTTGACTATTTTAACGGAAGTGGGAGGAAAGGTCGCCCTGGGTGATATTACTGAAGGCGTTACCATGAAAGATGAGGTCGATGAAGTCACGGGGTTATCGCGTCGTGTGGTGATCGAGCAAGCAGGAACCAATTTGCGTCCGCGACTTTCTGTTAAAGATGAATCAGGAAAAACAGCCAAGTTGAGTTCAGGATCTCCGGCTCGGTATTTGCTTCCGGTTGGAGCCCATATTTTTGTTGAAAAAGGCTCGACCGTATTTCCTGGTGATGTGTTAGCAAAGATTCCCCGAGAAACCACTAAAACAAAAGATATTACAGGGGGATTGCCTCGTGTCGCGGAATTGTTTGAAGCGAGAAAGCCAAAGGAACATGCCGTTGTCAGTGAGATCGACGGAGAGGTTTCATTCGGCGGTTTTGTGAAAGGCCTTCGAAAGGTTACTGTCGATAATAAAATTGGTGACGTAAAGGAGTACTTGATCCCTCGAGGGCGTCATGTAAATGTTCATGAAGGGGACTGGGTGCGAGCTGGAGAGCCTTTGATGGATGGTTCGGCTAATCCTCATGATATTTTGAGTGTGTTGGGGCCTCGTGAATTGCAAAAATATTTAGTGAATGAAGTCCAGGAAGTGTATCGTTTGCAAGGTGTGGTCATAAATGATAAGCACATTGAGGTTATTACTAGGCAAATGTTGAAAAAAGTTCGGATTGAGGATGCCGGAGATAGTTCATTCTTGCCAGGGACGCAGGTGAATAAATTTGTCTTTGATGACGAGAATGAGAGAGTGTTGGCAGAAGGAGGAAGGCCTTCATTAGGAAAGCCTGTGCTGCTAGGAATTACAAAGGCGTCCCTTAGTACGGACAGTTTTATTTCTGGCGCATCATTCCAGGAGACAACCAGGGTTCTGACGGAAGCCGCTATTAATGGCAGAACAGATGAGCTTCGGGGATTGAAAGAAAATGTTATTGTTGGGCGACTTATTCCAGCAGGGACGGGTTGGGGAGAGTACAGGGAGACATTTGTTCCGAGGCCAACCGAAGAAGATGTGACAATTTTGGGCGAAAATGCCGGAATTGATCAAGCTCAATTATCAAGAGGATGATCCTGTTTTTTTTATAATGAAAGCTTTAAAAATCCTTGACAGAATGATGCTGAATCTATAAGATCGGCTGGTTCCCCTCAAGTGTTTTTCGGGGATGAAGTATTCACTTTTTGCAATGAAGAAGAAGAAATGCCAACAGTTAATCAATTAATTCGGGTAGGTCGAAAGGCCATTAAGGCTAAGAGCAAAAGCTCGGCATTGAATCGTTGTCCTCAGCGAAGGGGTGTTTGTCTTCGTGTCTATACTACAACTCCAAAAAAGCCAAATTCAGCTCTCCGAAAAGTTGCCAGGGTTCGTTTGACTACTGGCTTGGAGGTGACGGCGTATATCCCTGGTATGGGTCATAATCTTCAGGAGCATTCCATTGTGTTGGTTCGTGGGGGTCGCGTGAAAGATCTTCCTGGCGTTCGCTATCACATGGTTCGTGGTGCCTTGGATGCTGTGGGGGTTGCGAACCGCAAGCAGGGTCGCTCTAAGTATGGAGCAAAGCGACCAAAGTAATCTCTTCTTTTCTGGTAGAAAATTTTTTAACCGTCCTTTAGATCTGAAAGAAATCGTATATGCCACGTAGGCCTCTGGTGCTTCGACAAAAGGTGGTGCAGGATTCACTTTATAAGGATCCTGTGGTGGGAAGATTTTTGAATATCCTTTTGCGTGATGGAAAGAAGAGCACGGCGGAGCGTGTGTGTTATGGGGCTTTTGATATTGTGAGGGAGAAGACCGGTGATGAGCCCCTTAAGGTTTTTCATGCAGCCCTGGGTAATGTGAAGCCGATGGTTGAGGTGAAGTCGCGGAGGGTTGGTGGGGCATCTTATCAGGTTCCTGTTGAAATTAGGCCTGTTCGTCAAATTGCGTTGGCTTTGCGTTGGATTAAGGAAAGCGCATTGTCGCGAAGCGGGAAAAGTATGAAAGAGCGGTTGGCAGCTGAATTGATGGACGCCGCCAGTAATAATGGATCCGCAGTAAAAAAGCGGGATGAAACACATCGGATGGCAGAAGCGAATAGAGCTTTTGCTCATTACCGGTGGTAATGTTGGCTGTAATGCTGCAGTGGACTTGATAGGGTAGGGAGCGTTTAATTTTTTTGTGCTCCTGTTGAGTCAAGTCTCTTGCAGCATTGTTACGTGGGGAATTTGTGGTGACTGAAGGATCTCTCAGTAAAACGCGAAATATCGGGATCATGGCCCATATTGATGCTGGGAAAACTACGACCACTGAGCGCGTGCTTTTTTATACGGGGGTCTCCTATAAGATTGGGGAAGTTCATGAGGGTGCGGCGACTATGGACTGGATGGAGCAGGAGCGTGAGCGAGGAATTACGATCACGTCTGCTGCGACAACATGTTCATGGAAGGATAGTCGAATAAATATCATTGATACTCCAGGTCATGTCGACTTCACGATTGAAGTTGAGCGGTCGTTGCGGGTCCTGGATGGCGCTGTTGCTGTGTTTGATTCTGTTATGGGGGTTGAGCCACAATCGGAGACAGTTTGGCGGCAAGCCGACAAATACCAGGTCCCACGAATTGCGTTTATGAATAAGATGGATCGCGTTGGGGCGGATTTTTTCCCCGCTGTTCAAACCCTGGTTGACCGATTGGGGGCAAACCCTGTTGTCTTGCAATTGCCTTTGGGGAAAGAGGAAGCTTTCAGGGGTGTGATAGATTTGGTTGCAATGAAAGCCTTAATTTTTGATGATGAGACTCTTGGTGCAGCATTTGTAACGGGAGATATTCCAGCGGAAAATCTTGAGGAGGCTGAGGCATATCGGGAGAAAATGCTCGATGCTGTTGCGGAGTTCGATGAAGGGGTCATGGAGCGGTACTTGGGCGGTGAGGTTCTTAGCGTGGAGGAAGTAAAGCGGGCTATTCGTTTGGGAACGATCGCTTTGAAAATTACTCCAATATTTTGTGGTTCGGCCTTTAAGAATAAGGGTGTTCAGCCCTTGTTGGATGGGGTTGTTGATTATCTCCCTTCTCCTGTTGATCTCCCACCAGTTCGAGGAATTGATCCTCTTACCGAAGGGGAAATTTATCGAAAGCCAGAAAATAGTGAACCGTTTGCGGCTTTGGCCTTTAAGATTATGTCTGATCCATTTTCTGGTCAGTTGACTTATTTTCGAGTGTATTCCGGCAAGCTCACTTCTGGATCTTATGTTTATAACATGGCCAAGGGGAAAAAGGAGCGAATCAGTCGGTTGTTGAAAATGCATGCCAATAAGCGCGAAGAGATTGATGAAGTGTTTGCTGGGGATATTGCGGCAGCGGTGGGTTTAAAGGATACGAGAACTGGGGATACCTTGTGTGATGAGAAGCATCCTATCTTGCTGGAAGTTATTAAGTTTCCGGAGCCCGTGATCTCTTTGGCGGTTGAGCCAAAGACTAAGCAGGATATGGACAAGATGGGATATTCTCTTGAGAAGCTCGCTCAGGAAGATCCTTCTTTTCGGATTAAGACGGATGAGGAAACCGGGCAGACAATTATCTCTGGTATGGGTGAATTGCATTTAGAGATTATTGTTGACCGCCTGCTGCGTGAGTTTAAGGTTCAGGCAAATGTTGGTAAGCCGCAGGTTGCTTACCGTGAAACAATTCGTGGAACAGCGGAAGCCGAGGCGAAGTATGTCAAGCAAACCGGTGGGCGTGGGCAATATGGGCATGTATGGTTACGTGTTGAGCCAGCTGAATCAGGTAAGGGCTTGGAGTTTATTAATAAAATTGTTGGTGGTACTGTCCCGAGGGAATTCATTGCCCCAGTGGAAAAAGGTGTCCGGGAGCGGATGGAAAGTGGTATATTGGCGGGCTACCCGCTAAGAGATCTAAAGGTAACTTTGTATGATGGATCTTTCCATGAGGTTGATTCAAGTGAGATGGCATTTAAGATTGCCGGCTCTATGGCTTTGGTGAGTGCATGCCAAAAAGCAGACTTGGTTTTGTTGGAGCCGGTAATGAAGGTTGAGGTTTTGGTTCCGCAGGATTTCATGGGCGATGTGATCGGGGATTTAAATGGCCGGCGAGGGAAGATCCATGGCATGAAAGCTAGGGGTGGGTCTCAGGTGGTAGACGCAACGGTCCCATTGAGCGAGATGTTTGGGTATTCTACGGATTTGCGATCAAAGACTCAGGGCCGTGCGACTTATAGTATGGAATTTGAATCATATGAGGTGGTTCCAAAGGTCATGGCTCAGCAGATAATTAAAAAGAATCAAGGTGAGTAAGGCCTCTCTTTATAAACGATTGTTTTTTGACAAATAAGTGATTTGAGGAGGAAAGAGGATGGCGAAGGCGAAATTTGAGCGGAAGAAGCCGCATTTGAATGTGGGCACGATTGGGCACGTGGACCATGGGAAAACGACCTTGACTTCGGCTCTCACGAAGGTCATGGGGGACCTGGGTCAGGCGGCCTATGTGCCGTATGACGACGTGGCCAAGGCGAGTGAAAGTCAGGGCCGACGGGATCCGACCAAGATTCTCACCATAGCCATCTCGCATGTCGAATATGAAACCGGCAATCGTCATTATGCGCATGTGGACTGTCCGGGGCATGCCGACTATGTCAAGAACATGATCACCGGGGCCGCGCAAATGGACGGGGCCATCTTGGTCGTCAGTGCCGCTGATGGGCCCATGCCGCAAACGCGGGAGCACATTCTCTTGGCTCGCCAAGTGGGCGTACCGTACATCGTCGTCTTCTTGAATAAAGCCGACAAAGTGGAAGATAAGGAATTGTTGGAGCTGGTGGAGCTCGAAGTGCGGGAGCTCCTCACGAAATATGGGTTCCCAGGAGATGATGTGCCGGTCGTCATTGGGTCGGCCATTAAGGCCATCGAGGGGGACCAAAGTGAAGTCGGAGTGCCCTCGATCGTCAAGTTGTTAGACGCCGTCGATAGCTATATTCCGACGCCAGAGCGAGCCATTGATAAACCCTTCCTGATGCCCATTGAAGACGTCTTCACTATTAGTGGTCGAGGGACTGTCGTCACGGGCCGAGTGGAGCGTGGGATCGTCAAGGTGGGGGATGAAATTGAGATCGTGGGGCTTAAGCCGACGCAAGTGACCATTGTGACTGGGGTTGAAATGTTTCGCAAGGTGTTGGATGAAGGGCAAGCGGGAGATAATATCGGCGCCTTATTGCGCGGCACGAAGAAGGAAGATGTGGAGCGGGGCATGGTGTTAGCCAAGCCGAAATCAATCACCCCGCATACCAAATTTAAGGCCGAAGTGTATGTACTCACGAAGGAAGAAGGGGGTCGCCATACGCCGTTCTTTAATGGCTATCGGCCACAGTTCTACTTCCGGACAACGGACGTGACGGGCATTGTGCAGTTGAATGAAGGCGTGGAGATGGTGATGCCGGGCGATAACGTGTCGTTTGCCGGGGAGTTGATTGCGCCAATTGCGATGGAGCAAGGGGTGCGGTTTGCGGTGCGTGAAGGGGGTCGGACGGTGGGCGCCGGGGTGGTCACGGAAATTGTGGAATAAAAATACAGGGGTGTAGCTATGCGAGTAATTATTTCTCTGGCTTGCGGAGATTGCAAGCGACGAAATTATTCAACGATGAAAAACAAGAAGAACGATCCTGATCGTTTGGAAATGAAAAAGTATTGCCGATTTTGTCGGAAACATAGTCCGCATAAAGAGGTGAAGTAATCTTGGGCCGTTCCCCTGGGGTTATTAGGTGCGTTGAAGGGGCATAGTGTCAATGGCTAGCACGTCGGTCTCCAAAACCGAAAGTCCGGGTTCGAATCCCTGTGCCCCTGCCAAAATAGTTCCTCGGGGCAAGGGTGTAGGAAAAATTGAAGAAGTTCTAGCTTAAATGCAAGGGATAGGAAATGTTTAAAAAAGTTTGGTCTTCTATTGCGGAGTTTTTGTCTGACGTTCGCAGTGAATTAAGGAAAATTTCCTATCCCACGAAATCTGAAACAATTGGTTCGACAACCGTCGTGTTGTTATTTTGTGTGATTATGTCCATATATTTGTCGGTAGTGGATTCATTTCTGGTTTGGTTAATCAGCAGGATTGTCTAACGGAGAAGAAAGGAATTCATGACGAGCCACTGGTATGTCATTCACACCTATGCTGGGTTCGAGGGGCGAGTTCGGACAGGGATTGTTGAGCGAGCTAATCAACTGGGTATGGGTGAAGCAGTCGGGCAGGTGCTGGTTCCCACCGAAGATGTTGTAGAGTTTAAGGAGGGCAAGCGCCGCGCTTCAAAGAGGAAGTTTTTCCCTGGTTATGTTCTGTTGGAGGCCAACGGACCCATCAATGACGAAATGGTCACCATGATCAAGGAAACTCCAAAGGTGACGGGGTTTGTAGGAGGCGGGACTCGGCCAATTCCTCTTGATCCTGAAGAAGTGGCGACACTTTTGAAGCAGCTTGAGGCGGGAGTTTCGGCACCCAGGGAGCTTGCGAGCTTTTCCAAGGGAGATAATGTGCGAATTGTTGATGGACCATTCTTAGGTTTTAATGGTTTGGTAGATGAGGTGGATCAAGATCATGCGAGAGTGAAGGCCTTGGTGAGTATCTTCGGGCGATCGACGCCCGTGGAGCTGGCATTTTCGCAAGTTGAAAGAGCATAAAAGCGCCGTTCGGCTATTTTGTTGAGGTTCATGGAGATAGGTAAGAGTTTAAGAATTTTAAGGTAGGTGGATGTATGGCCAAAGAGGTAACTAGTCAAATTAAATTGCAAATTCCTGCGGGCAAAGCTAATCCTGCCCCTCCTGTTGGTCC
Organism: Nitrospirota bacterium; assembly: GCA_029879555.1. Lineage (GTDB taxonomy): Bacteria > Nitrospirota > Nitrospiria > Nitrospirales > UBA8639 > Nitrospira_E. Next base: position 12,315 of record JAOUQB010000027.1, read on the forward strand.
ATCCTTGGGTCAACATGGCGTGAATATTATGGAGTTTTGCAAACAGTTTAATGCGAAGACCCAAAAGCAAGAGGGAAGCATTATTCCTGTGGTGATTTCCGTCTACAAAGACAGAAGTTTTAGCTTTATTACGAAGACGCCACCGGCATCGGACCTCTTGAAGAAGGCGGCAGGTGTGATTAAGGGGTCTGGGATCCCGCACAAAAATAAAGTGGGGTCTATTACGCGGGCGCAATTAGAAGATATTGCCAAGTTGAAGGTGGAAGATTTGAATGCGAGTGATATTCCTGCCGCGATGCTTGTTATTGCTGGGACGGCGCGGAGTATGGGCATTTCGGTCGAAGGGTAATTCTATTGGGGGCTTTAAAAAGAGGATAGGTATCGTGGGGAAAAAATTTACAGAAGCGTTAGCGAAGGTGTCGAAGCCGGAGTACTCCTTGGAGGAAGCCAGTGCGTTGCTGAAAGAGGTCGCATTTGCCAAATTTGACGAAGGGGTGGAAATTGCTTTGTCTCTAGGGGTGGACCCCAAGCGAGCGGATCAAATGGTTCGTGGAACCACAGTTCTGCCTCATGGCACAGGCAAAAAGATACGCATTGTCGTCATTGCCAAGGGGGAGAAGGAGCAGGAGGCAAGGGAGGCGGGGGCTGATTTTGCTGGTGGTGATGATCTTTTGCAGAAAATTCAGGATGGCTGGTTAGATTTTGACTCCATGATTGCTACCCCCGATATGATGGGCGCGGTGGGGAAAATGGGGAAAGTGCTCGGGCCTCGAGGGTTGATGCCTAATCCCAAGACGGGCACCGTGACGTTTGAAGTCGGCAAGGCGGTTCAGGAGATTCGAAAGGGTCGAGTTGAATACAGGGTTGATAAAGCGGGGAATGTCCATGTTCCAGTTGGAAAGATGTCATTCCAGAGTCAGCAAATTGCCGATAATGTTCGGACGGTGTTTGATTCGATCTTGAAAGCGAAGCCGTCATCCAGCAAGGGCAAGTATGTGAGAAGTGCGACATTATCCAGCACGATGGGACCCGCAATTCGTTTAGATAGCGTAAGTCTTGCGAAGCAAGTTGGGTGAACTTTTAATCTGAGTAGGTGGGTTGGGTATGAAAAAAACTGACAAAACAGAAGTGGTGTCTGTCATGCACGAACGGTTTGCTCGTGCGCGAATAGCCATTGTGTCTGAATGTGCGGGCATGCCGGTCAATCAAGTAAATGATTTGCGGAAAAAGCTTCGTCAAGCGCAGGCGCATATGCATGTGGTGAAGAATACGTTGGCTGTTCGGGCCATCGGTAATACCCCGCTCGTTCCCTTGCAGCCATTTTTTAAAGGGCAGTCGGTGTTGGTCATTGGCTATGATGATCCTGTGCTGCCAACGAAAGTGATTCGGGATTTCATTCGAGCGGAGAAGTGTGAAGACAAATTGCAGATCAGGGGCGCGGTGCTTGATGGGGAGGAGCTGGATCCTGTTCGCTTGTCTTCGGTGGCAGATTTGCCATCAAAGGCGGAGTTGCTTTCCATGTTGTTGTCGGCCTTCCAAGGCCCCATTCGGGGGTTTGTGGGGGTCTTGGGTCAGGTGGTGAGAAGCATTGTTGCCGTATTAGCAGCTATACAAGAAAACAAAACGCAGAAAGGAGAGGGAGAAATGAGTGCTACAGAAACAAAAATGTCGAAGGAAGATTTCATTAAGGCCATAGAGGGCTTGAGTGTGTTGGAATTATCTGATTTGGTGAAAGGCTTGGAGGAGCGATTT
>JAOUQB010000284.1 GCA_029879555.1 Nitrospirota bacterium
CGTGACACCCCGATGCACCACAGAATTGGTCAGCCGAGAATTCGCACGGATCGTGCAGTGTTCCCCAATATGCGTCTCCCCCTCAAGAACCACCCCCGGGTGCAGCACCGTATCACGTCCCACGGTAACTTGATGATCGACTATCACCCGTTCAGGATCTAAGAGGGTCACGCCGTCCAACATCAACCGTTCACCAATCCGCCGACGCATTTCCTTTTCGGCCAAGGCCAAATGCACCCGCGTATTCACCCCAGTGGTTTCTAAGAAATCTTCTGTGACCCACGCCACAACTTTCTGGCCGTTCTGGACCGCCATCTCAATAATATCAGTGAGGTAATATTCGCCCTGGGCATTTTGCGGTTTCAATTCCCCGAGAGCTTTCTGAAGAAATTCCGCTTGGACGACATAAGTGCCGACGTTAATTTCGATAACCTGTTTTTCTTCCGGTGACGCATCGCGATCTTCGACGACCCGGCAAACGTGGCCTTCTGGTCCGCGAATCACCCGACCATATCCATGTGGATTGGTAATATGCGTCGTGAGCAAGGTCAGCGTGGCGCCTTCTGATTGATGATATTTCACGAGGGCTAAAAGGGTGTCCGAGGTTAGCAGAGGGGTATCTCCGCACATAATGACATACTGACTGGCAACTGCCGATGGCTCTGCGACCAAAGCAGGATAGGCTTGCTGGACGGCATGACCGGTCCCTAATTGTTGCGACTGCTCCACAACGAGATACGGTTCGAACTGTGCCTTTTCTTGCGTCAGGTAGGTTCGGACTTGATCGGCCCCATGACCCACCACCACCGCCACATAATTCGTCGCAACCTGGCGAGCCAAGACCATCGCATAGCCCAACATCGGACGTCCTGCCACAGGATGAAGCACTTTGGGCAAAGTAGACTTCATGCGAGTCCCCTGCCCGGCAGCGAGAATGATAACGGATGTGCAATTTTGGCAACTCATGCAGGCAGCGTGACGATGAAATGGTGTACCATTTACGGTGTCGGTACGTTGGATGAACCCTTAAGAGCCATTGTACCCTTTTTTCTAGCAAGTTCAATGCCAGAGGCCTTGTCCGGCGGGGAATAAAATCCTCCGGAGACAATGAGTTTCATCGCCTCCTCAACACTCATCTCTACTGGAACAACCTCAGTTTCTGGCACCAGCAAAAAATACCCCGAAGTGGGATTAGGGGATGTGGGCACAAACACATGCACCAAAGGCTCCGGCGCCAGACATTGAATCTCTTCTCGCGTCTCTCCGGTTACAAATGCCAGGCAATAATTCCCATTTTTGGGAAACTGGATCATGACCACCTTGTCATATTTTTCCCGTTGTTTAAAGGATAAAATATCCATCATGGACTTCAAGGTGGCATAAATCCCGCGCACAATCGGCACACGATCCAAAAACTCCTCCCAACGGCTCACCATCCGCTTCCCCAAAAAATTCGTCGCCACCACACCGGCAAGCAAGATCAGGAGCACTAACGCCAAAATCCCCAGGCCCGGGAAGTAATAATCAGGAAGAACCAAATCAGCTAAAGCCGTCCCAAGAATACTATCCACCGTGACGAACAAGGTCTTGAGAATAAGTATAGTCCCCCAGATAGGGGTAATGACCAACAGCCCGGTGAGGAAATACCGTTTAAGGGAAGCGCGTAGCGAATTCATGGGAAATGGGAAGCTTCCTTGATGAGACGAGAAAATACCATGAATCTGACGGGGGAAAGGTGCCTCACCCATCTTACAATCCCAACAGGGCACGGGCAAGACTTTTCTTTCAAATTTCAATGACTTAGACTACGGGGGAAGCCGAGCGTTGTTGATGAAACACACCAAGACCCATATTAAAAAATCGCGCGCCCTCCGAGGTGCATTTATCACGTTTGAAGGGACGGAAGGTTCTGGGAAATCGACCCAATGTCGACGACTGGCTCAAACCCTACAAGGCCAAGGTTACCACGTTCTCGAAACTCGCGAACCCGGCGGCACGCCTCTGGCTGAAGCGATTCGAGGACTGTTCCTCGCGACGTCCAAAGCCAACATTCACAAAGAGGCCATTACTCCTGCATGTGAATCCATGTTAATTTTCGCCGCTCGTGCCCAACATGTGGCACATGTGATTCAACCTGCGCTGGAGAAAGGGATGGTGGTGCTTTGTGATCGGTTTTTTGACTCCACCTTGGCCTATCAAGGCTATGCTCGCGGCCTGGAAAAGACCTTTCTTTACGAAGCCCAGCAATTTGCGACCAATGGGCTGCAGCCTCATTTCACCTTTTTTTTGGATCTGCCGATTCAAGATGGGTTAGCCAGACGGCGACAGTCCAACAAGCAGGACCGGCTCGATCAGGAATCGCTCCGCTTTCATCAACGCGTCCGTCGCGGATTTCTCGCATTGGCGAAACACGACCCGATGCGGATACACACAGTGGATGCCAGACAATCACCACAGACTTTAGCCTCACACATTGCCTCTGTTGCTGAGCAATTGCTTCAGGATTCGAGATCGCTGCACTTGCTCCGCTCTTCCAAAAAGAAATCCGTGGAATAAATAGCCCTTAGCCATGCCATTTCATTCGATTATTGGACATCAACGCCCCATCAAGTGGCTTCAGACGGCGGTTCACACCAACCACCTCGGGCACGCCTATCTCTTTCATGGCGAACCGGCCATCGGGAAACGATACACGGCAATGGCCCTCACCCAATTTCTTCACTGTGAGCATCCTACATTAGATCCAACCCCGGATGCCTGTGGCACCTGTCGGTCTTGTCATCAGGTTGAACAAGCGATTCACCCTGATTGCCTCATTATCCAGCCTGAAGATACCCAGAAGTCGAATCCAAAAATCAAAATTGACCAAATTCGGGCCATTGAACCCTTGGTCATTTATCGTCCGCTCGTCGGATCGCACAAAGTCTGCCTCATTGACGACGCGGATACGATGACAACCGAGGCCTCAAACGCCCTTCTCAAAACACTGGAAGACCCGCCGGACCATTGTCTCTTCCTGCTGATCTCCAGTCGTCCCGAACATCTGCTGCCCACGATTCGATCACGATGTCTCGCGCTTCGTTTTTCCCCTCTGCCCGTCAATGCCATTGAAGAATTTCTTGGGAAGCACAAGGCCATGGACGCGGGTGACGCCAAGCTGGTCTCGACCTTCTCAGAAGGCCGCCTCGGCCAAGCGCTCCACCTGGACCCTGAAGAATTAAAAGTCAAACTTCGCCAATACTGGGCCTTATTATTTGGAGAACAGCACGCGTCCGCCACGCAAATCTTTGACATCAGCGAAAGTCTGGTGAAATCGAACCAAGTACCAGAAGCGATCTATTGGTTTCAGCAAGGACTCCGAGATGTGCTCTTGCTCGCTTTAGATGAGTCAAGCAATCCCATGCTTTACTGTGACCAGGAGCCGGCACTCCGTCAGCTTGCACAACAGATGACCCCCGCCGCGATCATCGCACTCTCACAGGAGCTCAATCAGCTTGAACGGGGACAACAACGCAATCTGAATATGCAAATCGGGTTGGACCAATTTTTCTTCCACCTCCAAGACCACCTGGACTATGCGCAAACTCATGAATAAATCCCCAAACAGCAGCTCCCATTTCAAGAATCGCACATGAACGGACTCATATTAGTTTTTTAACTTTCGACTCAGACATTTCCAAACTCCCTCGCCCTTCCAGGGAGAGGGTTGGGGTGAGGGTAAAGGCTCATTAAATAGATAACACATGCTCGTGTTGATCATCACAGAAACAAAGGAACGCATTCGTTATGTCTAAGAAGTTTTACGTCACCACGCCCATTTATTACGTCAATGATGTCCCACATATCGGCCATGCCTATACCACGATTGCCGCTGATGTGTTAGCCCGCTTTTATCGGTTGCGTGGATACGACGTCTTTTTTCTCACCGGGCTGGACGAACATGGTCAAAAAGTCCAGCAGGCCGCAGCGAAGGCTGGCATCGCCCCACAAATTCATTGCAACCAGCTCATGCCTAAGTTTAGGGATTTGTGGACGAAATTGAACATTTCACAGGATGGGTTTATTCGGACCACCGACCCTCAACATCAAACCGTTGTCCAGCGTTGTTTGCAATCGCTTTATGACAAGGGCTTGATTTACCAAGCGGAGTATACCGGGTGGTACTGCACGTTCGATGAGCGCTTTTGGACAGAGAAAGACGTAG
>JAOUQB010000285.1 GCA_029879555.1 Nitrospirota bacterium
ACCGCCATAATCCGCATGAGATCAAGCGCATAGCAGAAGCCGCCGCCCTCAACGCTCATGAGCGCATCTGCCAGGCCCCAGAACCCATCTGCCACCTCGTGGAATTCGGGGAGAGTTCCATCAACTTCAAGCTGCGTTTCTGGATTAAGGACGCCGAAAAAGGTGTGACCAATATCCGCGGTGCCGTCATGCTGGCCTTATGGGATGCATTCCAGGAACACAACATCAAGATCCCGTACCCACAGCGGGAAATCTCGGTGACGGAACGACAAGCCTAAGCTCTTAACTCATTCCTTACACTCAATGATAGGGAAGGCGGCGAGGTAATAAATGATCCCCGCAGCAAGCGGAGGGGGTATTCTGAATTTACTCGCGCACGCGACTCGTTTGGGTAGTTTTCGCCGCAAGCAGCGGGGAATATACCCGCAAATGATTTAATGAGAAGGAGACGTATTGAAACGCCATGAAGTTTGCAAAATATCCCATTTCAGATGCGTTAAAAAATAACCTGGCCCGACTCGGGTTTGTGAAAACCACGGACATCCAATTTAAAGCCATACCCTCGATCATGGCGGGGGAAGATGTCCTGGCCATCGCCCAAACAGGAACGGGGAAAACCGCAGCATTTGCCATCCCGATCATTAATCAGATTGACCAGTGGAAAAGGAGCCAACGCGCTGATGGGATCCAATGTATGGTCATGGTGCCGACACACGAACTGGCGATGCAGATTGGAGAGGTCTTTGCTCAGCTTTCCAAGCAGACCAAGGTCAAGGTACTTGCCATGTATGGCGGCGTTGAGCAGGACCCGCAGATACACACACTGCAGAAGGGCATCGATGTGCTCATCACGACACCCGGCCGACTGTTTGATCTAATCAGTCAGGGGTATGTTCTGCTGAATCGAGTCCAAACCCTGGTGTTAGATGAAGCCGATCACATGCTTGATCTCGGATTTATTGGAGATATTCATGCGATCAAAAAAAAGCTGCCCCACAAACATCAAACACTCTTTTTCTCAGCAACCATCAATGCCGACATCAAAAAACTGGCGTATTCTCAAGTGAGAAGTTCGGCCATCCGGATTCAAATCTCGCCGGACAATCGTGTCTCCAAAAATGTCTCCCACTATGTGATGTTCGTGGAAATGGATGATAAACGATTTTTCCTAGAGCAGTTCCTGGCCGATAATCCGGAGAGCCGGGTGATTGTGTTTGTCCGAACGCGAGTGCGTGCTGAACGGGTCGCCAAAGCAATGGGTCGTGTCGGAATAGCAACGCTGACGATTCATGGAGAAAAGGATCAGCGGGACCGGACTGAGGTGATGAACGCATTTAAAGCAGGGGCCTGTCAGGTTTTAATCGCCACCGATGTCAGCGCACGTGGGATCGACATTCCGGATGTGCATTATGTGCTGAACTATGACTTACCGGATCAGGCAGAAAACTACGTGCATCGTGTGGGAAGAACCGGGCGTGGAGTTAAAAAGGGAATGGCGATTTCGTTCTGCAGCCAAGAAGAAAAACCCCGCCTTGAGGAAATTCAGGGGTTTCTAGATGAAGCGATCGATGTCATCGAAATCACGAAAAAAGATTATGCCTTTACGGTGACACATCCCAGCGGGGAACCCAGCTTGGAAGAGTTGCTCAAAGAAATAGAGGAGGAAGAGGAGGAGAAAAGGAAAAAAAAGAAAAAAAGAAAAGCTGAGAAGAGAAAAAAATAGATCTAAGGACTCGTTTCCCGCTCAGGGGGACGAGGATTCAAGGTATGGCGTGAGCCGCGAATGATCTGACCACAACCCCTTCCTATTCGGAAAAGATGACCTCTGCCGTTTGCCTGCGAAGCCAATTTTCCCTACACACAAACAATCGTTTCTTCATTCAATTATGGAAGCCTTGCAGGGTTTCGGCCCGGCAGCCGAGGTTCCTTCGACTTGGCTCAGGATAGGCCTGTTGCTTCGGCAAAAGGACCAAAAACCATTAACGCTCAGTTCGACCTTCTAAGATTAAGCGGACGCGAGAAGCCGAGGGCGTGCCAACTCGCCAGGCCTGCCCTGAGCCTGGTCGAAGGGCTCAAACAAGGCCCGCCAATGCTTGAAGAGCGTCCGCCCGGAGGACCAAACAGCAGGCGTCGGCTCGAAGGAAAGGGAAGGAATAAATTTATGGGGGTCTATCTGAGGTTATGTCTTAACTCAAACATTCCGCTTTCGCCTTCACTTAACTCCCCCAAGCGTGACTACCCACTTTCATATTGGAAATCCTGATCCCAAGCATGACCCCAAACACTCCCACCGTTCTGGTCCCGTCGAATAACCGATGAACATCGTATGGTCTAACGTATAAAAGGGAAACCCCTTCTCATCGCACAGTTAGAATCCCACTACTGAACGGCTTTAGGCGAGAACTTGAGCAAGAATCAACTCTTCATCGCCTCTGCATGCAATTTGAGCCCTAGGGCTCCCACAACCTTGAGGACGGTGTCGAAATTCGGAGTCCGCTCTCCGGAAAGTGCTTTGTACAAACTTTCACGAGAAAGACCAGCATCCCGAGCGACTTGGGTCATACCTTTAGCCCGAGCAATATCGCCAAGCGCCTTGGCGATAAAGGCCGCATCACCGTCAGCCTCTTCGAGGCAAGCCTCCAAATAGGCCGCCATCTCTTCTGGAGTTCGAAGATGTTCTGCCACATCATAACGGGTCGTCATCGTTTTACTCATCATGGTCTCCTACAAGTTTCGTGCAAGACGTAAGGCCGCCTTGATATCCGTGGATTGGGTGCGCTTGTCACCTCCCGCCAACAATATGAGCAACTTTTGCCCACGTTTGGTGAAATACACTCGATAACCAGGGCCGTAATCGATCCGCAACTCGGAGACGCCTTCGCCAACGGGTTTGACATCCCCTGGATTCCCAGTCGCCAACCGTTCAACCCGGACTTGAATGCGCGCCCTTGCAAGAATGTCGCGTAGCCCATCCAACCATTGGGCATATCGCTCCGTTTTGCGAATTTCAATCATTTATAGACTGTAGCCTGAAGGATACGCTTGGTCAAGGATTAGGCTACAACAGAAACGGGGAAATATGGATCCACTCTTTGGACAGGCAGAAAGTAGGGAGCACATGTCACTGGCTGTATCAGAAATTTGCCATTTCATTGCCGAATGGTATGGCCTATCCTGAAGAAGGGAAAAACCTCCTCATCGGGCAGTTACGATTCCCCGACTGAGGACAAACGCAACAACTCCTACAACCCCACACCATTCACCCCTTGCCCATATCTTCTATAGGATTAACGAGCGTCCACTCATGGGCCGAACAGCAGGCGTCGGCTCAAAGTAAAGGGAATGAAGAAATCTATGGGATGTGGCCTGGCAACCAGAAACTGGTTTTCGGCTTCAACCAACTAAGTCCCGGCGAGACAATTCTCTGGCACATTGCAAGACCTCACGCCGAACCAGTACCCGGCTTCAACAATTTGTTAGCCATGGCCCTCCTCCTGATTTCCTTCTTCAAAGATATATCGGTAATACCGCTCTGGCGAATTTAAAAAATCACGTGTTAGACGAAAATGATCGGTTTCTTCATAGGCGATTTTCGAAATTCCCCGCTCATCAAAGGCAAACAACGTGGCGTGAGGATAGCTCAAGAGAATGGGCGAATGCGTGGCAATGATAAATTGCGCATGGCCAGGAGACTCTAGATCGTGAATGATTTTCAAAAATGACAACTGCCGTTGCGGTGATAGCGCTGCCTCTGGCTCGTCAAGAATGTAAAGCCCTTGCTCAAAACGGTTCGCGAATAGCGCAAGAAAGGATTCGCCATGAGACTGACAATGAAGCGATTTATCGCCATAGGCCAATAGGTCTGAGGCTTCATCCAGATATGTCGCGAAATTAAAAAAACTTTCGGCACGCATAAAGAAGCCTTCGGAGACTTTAGGAAACCAAGACAGGCGGATCGCTTGCGCGATCTCAGAGCGATCCGTGAAGCTTTCCCGATAGTGGTCGCGATTTCCACCTTCCGGATTGAAACCGCAACATTCAGCAAGAGCTTCCAGAAGTGTCGATTTGCCGCTTCCGTTCTCTCCGACTAGGAAAGTGACGTTTGTTTTAAAATCGAGATTTATCCCATTAACGAACGCTGGGATATTGAATGGGTATTGTGATCGGTCATTATTATCGAATGTACTAGTTAT
>JAOUQB010000286.1 GCA_029879555.1 Nitrospirota bacterium
ACGACAGGCGTGAACCGGTTAAGGAATGCCCATTGTCCCTGTTTTCTGATGGTGTCCGCCTGTATGGTCAAGACATTCGAAAGATGGGTATTGAACTCAGTTCCCCAAACACGTCTTTTTGGTAAACTCCAGTCTTCTTAGATCGGGTTCCTGGTTTAATATTGGCTCGGCCAGTATTTTAATTCCAACGGCATGGCCAATAAAACTTGCGAGGCAACTCAGACGCAGGCCTACCATTACCTTTGGTCTGTTCTTGGATAGGCCTATGACCATCCTTAGGCCAACGTAATATCCCATAGCCGCCTAGGAAGCCAGAGTTCATGTGATACCTTCAGGAAAAGAGGGCATCGTGTGGAATCCTGTAACTCAGCAGAACTGTTGAAGCATCATCATTTATCTAACAGCGTAGTAGCTCTCAACCCCCCCGCCTAATTGAGGCTATCCCCACAGGGTTCACTAACAATTGGACTCCATATGAAAATCGGTTACACTTTCATTTGTCGACAAGGGGATCACCCTCCTGCGCGGAAGGAGTCAAGCTTTGCCAGGGAATGATCTGAGGCACTTCTCTTGATTGTTCAAACAGTGAGAACAATTCTTGTGGCCACCATGTTTTGCAGGCCAATTATTTCACGAATGTTCCGAGGCATCTTATTAGGGTCTATACTCCTGCTCATGTGGAGCAACCCTGTTGCGGCCTTGGAACCCTGTCAGTTGGACGGAGAGATTCCTATGACCCGCCCGCCTGCACCCGAGGGTAAACCGGTAGAGATTCATGTCAAAATTTTCCTCATGGATCTCGTCGATGTCATCACCGTCAAGCAAGAATTTGTCGTCGATCTTTTCTATGGTGCGGCATGGAAGGATCTCCGTTTAGGCACGCTGCTTCGCAAGGCGGGCGTCAAATCTTGTGTGATGAAATTAGGACAAATCTGGTCCCCAAGAATGATTACCCTTAATGAACGAAACATGAAGACTGGGTTACCTCAGGTGTTTCTGGTCTCTGATGATGGGACAGTAAATGCCAAACAACGGCTTATGGGATCTTTTGGCACTCAATTTAATCTCAGCGAATTTCCTCTCGATACAGAAGTCTTACCTATCACCTTCATCTCAACCCAAGACTCTCCGGAAGAAGTAAAAATTGTGTTTGAGGCCTCAGATAGTTCGGAGACCTTTACCGAAACCGGATGGGCAGTGGAAGGAATTAACGCGCATTCCTCTAAATTTGATTTTGGGGTTGTCCAGGGAGAGGCCGTGAGCCAAGGATATGTACGGTTTGATTATGAAATTCACGTGAGACGCCAAATCATGTATTATGTGTGGAAAGTTTTCGTGCCACTCTGCATGATAGTCATGGTGTCTTGGGCGGTCTTCTGGATTCCCCCCAGTCAACTCGGCATTCAAACGGGGATTGGCACCGGTATGATGCTCAGCCTGATCGCCTTTCTTTTCAGTCTTCAACATATCCTCCCGAAAACAAATTATCTGACTCGTATGGATCTCTTCGTCTATACCTCACTCACATTCGTGTTTTTGGCATTCCTTGAAGCTATCACGAGTGGAAAATTGGCTGCTCAGGGAAAAGAACAATTGGCCCTTCGGATTGATCTGATTTCCCGTTTCCTATTTCCGCTGACCTTCCTTGGAGTCATCCTGTGGTTTTGGAAGATATTGTAAGAGCTATGGGATTAGATAGGAAGAATCTCCTTTTCCCCTAATATTTTCAGGCCATCTCCCTAATGCAGAGCGGTACAACATGATCCTGAACTTTCCTAGCGGCTCTCAATCAGCCCTGCTTTTTTCTGGGCGAAATATTCCCGCACTCTATAAATATCCTGCCATCCTTCTGGCTGTTTTGATGCTCGTGGGCTTCTCCAGGGAAGCTCTACCCCAGGAGGCTCCGACCTCGAGTCCAAATAATCATGCCGAACAGGTTTTGCCGGGTATGGTTCCAACTGCGTCCGTCCTGCTTGACGGTGAAGAGATGTTTCACGTCAGAGGAATTTCGGCCTATCCTGCCGAAGTCCGTGCAAAAAAAATCTCAGAGCGCATTGAAATTTTTGCCGCCGATTTGAGTCGTCCAATTCAATCTCTGCGACTGACTGAGGAAAATGAAAGTACCCATATTCTTGCAGACAAACAGCTGTTAACGGCCGTGTTTGAAATAGATAGCCAGCTGGAAGGGGGGGTGGGTCGTCAGCTCATGGCCAGAGCCTATCTCCTACGGATCGTAGAGGCTGTGACCACGTATCGGGAACAACGGAAGGTGGGAAATCTGTTGACTCATTCCGTCTACGCATTGGTTGCAACCGGGATTCTCTGGTTCGGGTGGTGGGGGCTACGGTGGATCTTCGACAAGTTTGATTTGGCTATTGGCGGGCGATACAAGGCCCGGGTCAAGGATTTGAAGATTCAAAAGGTCATGTTTCTTCAAGCTGAGCAGATTTGGGCAGGCCTTCGTGGCACGCTGAAGTCCATCAATCTAGTTCTTCTGCTTTTTCTACTTTATGCCTACCTGAATTTTGTGTTCCGACTGTTCCCTTGGACATCGCATTTAGGGAAGAAGTTGTTTTCCGTCATTCTTGACCCACTTCGAGTAATGGGCCAAGGGCTAGTGGGGGCCATTCCCAGCCTTATTTTTCTATTCATTCTGGTTACCGTATTCCGATTTTTACTCAAATTTGGCAAATTAATATTTACCAATCTTGCCGCAGGAAAGGTCAGCTTCAAGGGATTTGATCAGGAATGGGCCTGGCCAACCTACCGAATTTTTCGAGCCCTGGTTATCGCCTTTGGGGCGGTGATGGCCTATCCCCATATCCCTGGATCCGAGTCTAATGCGTTTAAAGGGATCAGCCTTTTTATGGGGGTTCTCCTCTCGTTAGGGGCCACCTCGGTGATCAGCAACATTCTTGCTGGCTATTCCTTAGTCTACCGACGGGCCTTTCGGGTGGGAGATCGTATTCAGGTGAATGAACATGTGGGAGATGTCGTTGAGCGACGTCTCTTGGTAACGCATCTTCGTTCCTTAAAGAATGAAGAAATCATCGTGCCCAACTCCGTAATCTTAAATCATCCGGTGATCAATTATAGTTCTCTGGCCAAACAGCAGGGCCTGATTCTGCATCTGACTGTGGGAATTGGTTATGAAACGCCGTGGCGGCAGGTTGAGGCCATGCTGCTTGGAGCGGTGGACCGGACTCCCGGTCTCTTAAAGAAGCCTCCACCATTTGTCTTGCAACAGGGTTTGGGAGATTTTTGTGTGACGTATGAATTAAATGCCTACTGTGATCAGCCGAAAGAAATGATGGAACTGTATAACTCCCTGAGTCAGAATATTCTTGACGTTTTTAATGAATATGGCGTGCAGATCATGACCCCAGCATACCGGGATGACCCCGAGAAACCCAAGATCGTTCCCAAAGAGCAGTGGTTCACTCCACCAGCCCAGCCTTCTCAAAAAAATTAAGAGTGGTAACCAGCAATGCTGGTGTTGTTTGAAGATATCCTTATGAAGATGTGCCAATTTCTCCTTTGATCTTCTGGCGCTCCAGGATCTCCGCGCTGCCTTTCCCGAGCATGCGAATATTTTTCAAGGCCTCATTCAAACTCATAGAGAGGGGTTTTACGCGATCATGACTAACATAGACCACTGTGCCGGACCAGGGGTTTGGGGCACTCGGAAGGTATAAGGCGACTTTACCGTGGGGTTCACGCTCAATCTCGAAGGCCAGCTGCGAATAATCATCGAAATGCACGGCAACCGGCAGAAAACTCTCAGAGATCTCATCGCTCCGACGAATATTATCGCTTAAGCTTTTGACAAATGCATACCCAGGCAGAGCAGCAAGCAGAGTTGATTCCAGTTTTGCAACGATTTTTTTGGCCTGCGCTCTCTGTGCCATGAGCCCGGCTAGGAAACACAAGACCAGAATGACCAACATCGCGAGGAGATTCAACGCCAAGGTCCCGAGGTGGGTATCCACCGGCAACAATGGATCTAGACTTCTTGCGATCTCCCGCATGACATGCACTAATTTTCCGACGACCACAAGAACGACGGCGATCGGGATGAGGAAAAAGACCCCACCAATCATGGTGGTTTTCATAAAATTAACTTTGTCTTGCATGGTAGTTATTCCCCTCAGTCTGGTAAATCGACTTTCTTCTGATATATAGATTGTT